>CAYPTG010000125.1:0-7030 GCA_964413455.1 uncultured Mycobacterium sp.
GCGGCGCCGCTGCGGGGCCTGGTCCCGGCGTTGGCCCCGCGAGTCCGGCTTGCGTTCCGGCCGGCCAGGCTTGCGCTCGGGCCGACCGCCGCTCCGATCCCCGTCGTGGCTCATGAGGCCTGCACCTGATCGCCCAGCCGCGCCCCGCGCACCCAGTCGACGGCGGCCATCGGCTTCTTCCCGGGCGGCTGCACCTGGCCGAGCAGCACCGGATCCGAGCCAGTGCCCACCCGTACCCCGGTTTTGGCGAACCGAAACACCCCCGGCGGTAAGGGATCTGATTCGACATCAATGGTGACCGGCCCGACCTTGACCCGCAGTTCGCCGACCATGGTCCAGGCCCCGGGGGCCGGTGTGGTCGCCCTGATCCGGCGTTCGACGGCGTGGGCAGGCAGGTCCCACCGGATACGCGCCCCCTCGACGGTGATCTTGGGGGCCAGGCTCACCCCGTCGGCGGGCTGCGGCACCGGGGTCAGCGCGCCGTCGGCGATACCGTCGAGGGTGCCGGCCAACAGCCCGGCCCCGGCGTCGGCCAGCCGTTCCAGTAGCGCCCCGGCGGTGTCGGTGGGCCGGATCGTCTCGGTGAGCACCCCGTAGACCGGCCCGGAGTCCAGCGCGGGTTCGATCAGGAATGTCGTTGCGCCGGTGACGGTGTCGCCGGAGGCGATCGCCGCCAGCACCGGTGCGGCGCCACGCCACGCGGGCAGCAGCGAGAAGTGCAGGTTGATCCAGCCGCGGGCGGGAACCGCGAGCAGTTCCGCACTCAGCAGCGCCCCGTAAGCGACGACCGCACAGCAGTCCGGGGCCAGCTCCGTCAGTTCGGCGACGAACTCGGCGGAGTTGGGGCGCGGCGGGCGCAGCACCGGGATGCCGGCGTCTGCCGCCAGTTGCGCCACCGGCGAGGGCGCCAGTTTGCCGCGCCGGCCGGCGGCGGCATCCGGGCGGGTGAGCACGGCGACGACCTGATGGCGCGGTGAATCGATCAGCCGCTGCAGCGACGGCAGTGCCGGCTCGGGGGTGCCGGCGAACAGGATCCGCATCTAGCCCGCGGCCCTGGACATCACCGAGGCGCCTGGTAGAACTCGCGTTCGCCGACCCCAGCCATTCCGGCGACGAACATCCACGGGATGGTGGAGCGCAGCCGGTTGACGGTGGCCGCCGCGTCGTTGTAGTACTGCCGAGCGAAGGCCAGCTTGTCCTCGGTGTCGGCAAGGTTCTGCTGCAGGTTCAGGAAGTTGTTCGACGAATTCAGTTGCGGGTAGGTCTGGCCCAGCGCTAGCACCTGGCCGACGGCGGTGTCGAATTGCCGCTCGGCGGTGCTGCGTTGGGCCACCGACTTCCCGGCGGTCGACGCGCTCAGCGCCGCCTGCGCGTCGGCAACATGGGTCAGCACCGACTTCTCGTGTGCCGCAAAGCCCGAAACGGTGTTGACCAGTCCGGGGATCAACGAGGCCCGCCGGGTGAGCTGCACGTCGATACCGCCGAGCGCTTCGTCGGCCCGCACGTCGGCCGCCCGCAGCTTGTTGTAGCCGAGCACGAATCCGATCAGCACCGCGACGGCCAGCACCAGCGCCACGATCAACACAAAGGTCACCAGGAACCTCCTCCACCACCGCCACCGCCGCCCCCGCCACCACCGCCGCCTCCCCCGCCGCCGCCGCTACTGCTCGACGACGAGGATTGGGATGCGGTGTAGGCCCCGATGGACGAGGACAACGCCGACTCGAAGCTGTCGAAACTAGCACCCCCCGAACTGGCGGAGCTGAAGCTGTGGCCAGAACCCGACGAGTGGTACCAGCCCGGATCCGGCGCCGGTTGCCCGGTCGCGGCCCGATACTTGGCCGCCCACAACGCCGCGGCACCACCAGCCACCGCGAACGGGATGTAGGCGGTGTAGAGGTCCTTGCGGGCGGAGAAGTCGAACCGCGACTCCGCGGAGTCGGTGGCCAGCATCCGGTGAAACCCGCCGACTTCGGACCAGAGCCGACGGCCGGCCGGGGTGCGCCGCGATCCCACTCCGGCCCGCCAGCCGCCGCGCGACATCAGGAAGAACACCGCGAAAGGCAAGCCCCACAAGGTGATCGGAACAGAGAACCAGCGAAGGAACCCGCAGACCGCCAACACTAGAGCCGCCACATTGGCCGCCCGCAGCCACAGCTCCGAACGTCGCTTCACCATCAGCCGGCCGTCGAACGCCCACTCCTTGACGGCCGTGCCCATGGCCTGTTTGGCGTTGGTGAGCTTGCGCCCGGCCGTCACCGACCCGTTGGCGTCGAACCGCTGACCGGAGGACGTGAGATCGAGCGCCGACCCGACCGCCACGGCGACCGGATCGGTGTCGGCCCACTGCGGGCCGCTGGCCAGCGAACGCACCGACCACTTCTTCGAGCCGGTCTGGTTCAACGACAACAGGCCCCGGTCGGCCAGGTGGAACAGGGTGGCGGTGACGCCCTGCTCGGGCACTTTCTCGGTGCGGATGTACTCGCATTGCACCGGCCCCAGGCCGGCCGGCGGGGCGTACTGCAGCGGGAAGCCGGGCGAGGGCTCCACCGTGGTGCGCCACCACAGGAAACCCCCGAGCCCGGTGGCCGCGGTCAGCCCGAGTAGCCAGACCACCAGCGGCAGCGAGCGACCCAGAATCCGGTCCCAGCGCTGTGACCAGGGCAGGCCGGCGCGCGGCGGGGTGGGAACGTCGACGCCGGCACGGACGGTGACCGGGGTGCGCGGCTCCAGATCGGCGGTCGACAGGTACACGGTGTCGCCGTCGACCGTCAGCCCGTCGCAGGCTCGGCCCACGCCGGAGCCCACCGAACACTGCGCCCCCGGCACCGGGCCGGGAAGCCGCACCGTGACTTCGGCCCACTCGATCCGGTTGCTCCAACCCGGGGCGATCACGTTCCAGAAGAACACCGACGGGCCCGATGGATCGCCGACCGTCGACGCGAAGTCCTTTTTTGCTCCGGTGGCGCCCGGATCGAGCACCCCGGGGATGCGGTAGCGGATCCGGTAGACGTGGCTGCCCGGTGTGACATAGCTGTCCGGGTCGCCGATCTTGGCGACGGTGAAGCGGTCGGCGCCGGCACCCAACATCCGGTGGGGCACCGGCTGGCCGTCGAGGGTGATTTCGTCGACCTGCGGCACCTGCCGGACGTGGGAGTCGTTGGGGTTGGCGACATCCCAGTACCGGAAGATGCCGTGCCGGCCGGCCGGGAACTCGGTGGTAAGGGTTTCGGTGGCTTGCATCGTCCCGTCTCGGTCGACGACGTAGTCGGCCCGCAGCATCGAAATGACCACCGGGTCCGCGGACGTCGAGCCCTGTGAGGTGATGGTCGGCGCCAACGGCCACAGCAACCCGACGGTGATCAGCAGCAGCGGAATGATCCACGCGATCCTGCGGCCGACCGAACCCATGTTTCACAGCCTAAGCGGAGCCCGATGGGCTAACGAAAACCCGGCCGGCGATACCGTGGCCTCATGATCGCCGACGACCCGTATCTGGCCCATCAGATGGTGCGCGACACCCGGCCACCGGACCGCATGCACCAGTACGACCCGCATCTGGCCGGCCTGGTCTACGAATACGTGCGCACCCGGCTGACATTCACCGACACCCCGCTGGATCACCCCGAACCCCCAGAGCCGATCATCGCCGCGCTGGAGGGGTTCATCGACGAGTACGGCCGCGACCCCCGCGAAGTGCTGGACGCCTACGTGCGGCATATCGCCTGCAACGTGCTGTCCACCGACAGCCCCCGGTTCTTCGGGTTCATCCCGGCCGCCCCGACCAAGGCCGCGCTGTTGTTCGACACCGTGGTGTCCATCGCGTCGCTGCAGGGCTGCTCCTGGCTGGAGGCCTCCGGCGCCATCGTGGCCGAGAACCAGGTGCTGCGCCTCATCGCAGATCTGGCCGGTATGCCGGAGACCGCAGGCGGGACGTTCGTCTCCGGCGGATCGGCGGCCAACCTCTCGGCGCTGGCCGTGGCCCGGGAGATCGGGCGGGAACGGTTCGGAGTGCGGGAGGTGCGGATCGCCTGCAGCGACGAGATGCACTCGTCGGTGGCCAACGCCTGCCGGATTCTGGACGTGGAACCGTTCGTGGTGGCGGCCAGCGACCACCGTTTCACCGGGGAAGCGCTGCGGGACGCGCTGGATGGGTACGACGGCCCGCCGGTGGTCGCGGTGGTGGCGACGGCGGGCACCACGAACGCCGGCATCGTCGACGATCTGGAGGGCATCGCGGCGGTGTGCCGGGAGCGCAACTTGTGGATGCACGTCGACGGCGCCTACGGCGGTGCGGCGCTGCTGTCGGACCAGAGCTGGCGGTTCCGCGGGCTGGAACACGCCGACTCGTTCATCACCGACCCGCATAAGTGGTGGTTCGCGCCGTTCGACTGCGCCGCCCTGCTCTACCGGGACCCCGACCAGGCCGCCTCGGTGCACACCCAGCATGCGTCCTATCTCGATCCGCTGCACCAGTCCGACCATCCCGAATTCTGGAATCCCACCGATCTGGCCCACCACCTCTCCCGCCGGGCCCGCGGGCTGCCGCTGTGGTTCTCACTGGCCGTGCACGGCACCGGCGCCTACCGGATCGCCGTCCAGCATGTGCTGGACCTGACCCAGCAGGTGGCCGAGCTGGTCGAGGAGACCCCGCATGTGGAGCTGGTCCGCGAACCCGGGCTGTCCATCGTGCTGTGGCGCCGGCCGGGCTGGACCAAGGACGACTATCTGAGGTTGCAGAACGAACTGCTCACCGCGCAGGTCGCCTTCGCCACCCCGACCGTGTGGGAGGGCGAGGTAATCGGCCGGTTCGCGCTGCTACACCCGTCGACAACGATCGACATGGTGCAGGCCGTGCTCGACGCCGCCCGATAGCCGGCATCCAGCTCACCGACGACCGGTCATCAGCCGATGTGTAGCGGGTCGATCTGCACCCGGACTGCCTCATGATCGTGGCGGGCGCTGTTGACGGCGGTAGCTTGACGCAGCGCGGTGGCCAGCGCCAATCCCTCATCCCGGCGGACCCGGATCAGCATCCGGATCGCCCGGTCGCCGGCGCCGGACGGCCGGCGCGCATCCTGTGGCAGCTCCACCGGGCCCAGAACGTCGGCCTCGGCAGGCAGCGCCGCCCGATCGATCAGCGCGGCGACCGCTTCCCCGGCCCCGTCCACAGCGGCCATGTGCACCGCTGGCGGTAGCCCCACCGCGGTCCGGGCGTCCAGCTCGGCCTCGGCGTGCCCCACCGGATCCCACCGGATCAGCGCCTGCACGGTCGGGATGGAGGACTCAGCGACCACCGCGACGGCGCCACCCTCGACCCGGGACTGCACCAGCGCGGCCGCACCCATCCAGCGCCGCAGGGTGTCCTCGGCGGCACGCAGATCCTGGCGTCCCAGCAGCGACCAGCTGTCCAGCAGCAGCGCCGCGCCGTAACCGGCCGGGGCCCGCGGCTCGACGCCCGGGGTGGCCACCACCAGCGCCGGGCCGGATCCGATCTCGGGGTGCACCGCGTCGCCGGACGAGGTGATCACCGCGACGCCGGGGAATGCCCGGCCAAGCTCCTCGGCGGTGCGCCGGGCTCCGACCACCACCGCCCGGATGGCCTCCGCGCCGCAGCGCCGGCAGCGAAGCGCGGGGTCGGCACGGCCGCACCACCGGCACACCATCTGGTGCGCGTTGCGGTCCGACAGCGACATCGGGCCCATGCAGTGCCGGCAGCGGGCCACTGTCCGGCAGCGGGCGCAGGCCACCGACGGCAGATAGCCGCGCCGGGGCACCTGAACCAGCACCGGGGTACCGCGTTCCAGTGCGGCGCGAGCGGCCCGCAGCGCCACCGATGGCAGCCTGGCGGTGCGGGCGCCCGGATCGCGCTCCTCGTCGTAGCCACTGTCTTCGATGGCCACCACCCGGGGGGCTGCGGCCCGCACGACGGCCCGGGCCGCCACCAGGTCATGCGCCCAGCCGGTGCCGACCAGCGCTTGCGCCTCGGCGGTGCGGGCGTAGCCGCCAACTATTGCGGCACAACGCAATTGGTGTGCCCGCAGCATCGCGACGTCGCGGGCGTGCGGATAGGGCGCGCGCGGTTCGGCGAGGCTGTCATCGCCGTCGTCCCACACCATCACCAGACCGAGCCGGTGTACCGGGGCGAACACCGCGCTGCGGGTGCCGATCACCAGCCTGGCTTCCCCGCGCAGCACCGAAAGCCAGCGCC
This sequence comes from uncultured Mycobacterium sp., assembly GCA_964413455.1. Classification (GTDB taxonomy): domain Bacteria; phylum Actinomycetota; class Actinomycetes; order Mycobacteriales; family Mycobacteriaceae; genus Mycobacterium. The sequence continues at coordinate 6,212 of CAYPTG010000125.1, forward strand.
GGTAGCGGGCCGACGGACCCAAACCGGCGGCCAGCGCCACCACCGCAGCCTCGTCGATCAGCGCGGTCGCCGCCCGCTGCAGCGCGTCGATGTCGCGTTGGTCCGGGACGACGGCCAGCACCCCGTGTCCCCCGCTGATCGCGGTGGCCGCCGCCTCGGCCAGCCGCTCACACCAGCTGTCTCCGGGCAGCGTCTGCCAGACCGCGCGGGCCGCCCGGCCGTCTCGCAGCGCCTCCAGAAACGGGCCGCCGCCGCTGTAGCGGGCCCATCCGGCCGGGTCGACGGGCGACACCACCGGCGTCGATGCGGCGGCCCGCTGGGCCTTCTCCGCCCCGGCATGCCGCGGCGGGATGGCCAGCCGCAGCACGTCGGGGCGGGTGCCGGCGTAGCGGGCGGCGACGGCGTCTACCAGCCGCCGCACCTCGCCGGTGAGTACCGGTTCGGCCGAGATCACTCGGTCCAGCCAGCCCAGCTGCCCGGTGTGGTCGGTATCGGAGCGGCGTTCCAGCACGAAGGCGTCCACCAGCCGGCCGTGGAATCGCACCCGCACTCGCACCCCGGGCTGGGCGTCGTCGGACTGATCGGCTGCGACCAGGTAGTCGAACTCCCGGTCCAGGTGCGGCACCGACAGCATCGGCAGCACTCGGGCGACCGGCTCATGCTCGGCCGCGCGACGCCCCGAGCTCTTCTTCGGCGACCGGGCGCTTGCGGCTTTCTTCGACGGGGCGCCTTCAGACACGTCACCAGACACGGCACCTGCTCCGTTGACGTTCAGTCCGAGCTGCGGCCGAAGAAGAAGCCCGCGGTGATGAGCAGCTG
>CAYPTG010000126.1:0-7021 GCA_964413455.1 uncultured Mycobacterium sp.
GTCCTCCCCATCCGCCCGCCGGGCTGCTGCGGGTGCCGGGCGCGTTTACCGAACCGGGGCGGGACCGGACGCGGGTGGCGGCCGCACTGGCAGGTGAACTGGAGACGATGGCGAGCTGGCTGGGGTTGACCGGGGTGAGCGTGGGGGAGCGCGGCGATCTGGCCGATGCGCTTCGCTCTCGCCTGCCCGCCCCGGCAATCGGGCTAGGCTGACCTCACCATGCGGATGATGCGGACGTTTATTCTCCTGATCGCGGCGGTGCTGGCGTTGGCCGGCTGCGCCAGCGCCAACGGTGATGACGGTGCTGGGTCGCTGACGCTGACCGGCACGGTGACCTACCGCGAACGGATCGCGATGCCCGCCGACGCGGTACTGACGGTGACCCTGGAAGACGTCTCACTGGCCGACGCGCCGGCGGTGACCCTGGTGCAGACTCAGTTCCCCTTGGACGGCCGGCAGGTGCCGATCCCGTTCTCGCTGAACTACCCCGCCTCGGCGGTGACGCCCGGAGCCACCTACGCCGCCCGCGCCCGGATCACCGTCGGCGACACCTTGAGATTCGTCACCATGGACCACAACCCGGTGAACGCGCTCAACCCGGCGCCGGCAGAACTGCTGCTGACGGCCGTCGCACCGACCGCCTAGCCGGGTGACGATGCGGCGCAGCGCAGCGAGCCGCTGAGGAATCCGGCAATAGCGCCTAGCCGGGTGACGATGCGGCGCAGCGCAGCGAGCGGCTGAGGAATCCGGCAATTCGGCCTAGGCTCAGCCGGTGGCCCAGACCGCACCGCTGCGCGTGCAACTGATCGCCCGGACCGAGTTCCTGGCGCCCCCGGACGTCCCGTGGGACACCGACGCCGACGGCGGTCCGGCGCTCGTCGAGTTCGCCGGCCGGGCTTGCTACCAAAGCTGGTCCAAACCCAACCCGCGGACCGCCACCAACGCCTCCTACATCAAGCACATCATCGACGTCGGCCACTTCGCGGTGCTCGAACACGCGTCGGCCTCGTTTTACATCACCGGCGTCTCCCGGTCGTGTGCCCACGAACTGGTCCGGCACCGGCACTTCTCCTACTCCCAGCTCTCCCAGCGCTACGTCGCCGAGGACGAGGCGCGGGTGGTGCTGCCGCCGGGACTGGAGGACGATGCCGATTTGCAGCAGATCGTGCTGGACGCCGCCGACGTGAGCCGTAAGGCCTATCAGGAACTGCTGGAACGGCTGGAGGCCAGGCTCGCCCCCGACCAGCCCGGCCAACCGGCCGGCCCCGCGGTGCTGCGCCGCAAGCAGGCCCGCCAGGCCGCCCGGGCCGTGCTGCCGAATGACACCGAAACCCGCATCGTGGTGACTGGCAACTACCGGGCCTGGCGGCACTTCGTCGCGATGCGCGCCAGCGAACACGCCGACGTCGAGATCCGCCGGCTGGCCATCGCCTGCCTGCGAGAACTGACTGCCGTCGCGCCGGCGGTGTTTGCCGACTTCGAGATCGCCGTCCTGGCCGACGGCAGTGAGGTCGCGACCAGCCCGCTCGCTACGGACGTCTAGCCGCGGGTCAGTTCGCCCAAACCGACAAATGGGCGTGGTTTTGCGAGTGGATTGCGACATTTCGTCGAGTTGGGCAATCGGTCGGGGCCGTCGGCTAATCGAGTCGACGATGCCGGCGCCGTACGCCGGAGAAGGAGCGAGACAATCGGGTCTAGCCCGAACGGGTAACCTAAGACCCCGTGAGCACCACCGGATTCGACGTCGGCACCCGGCTGGGAACGGTCCTCACCGCGATGGTGACGCCGTTCGGCCCCGACGGCAGCCTGGACACCGCCACCGCAGCCCGGGTGGCCACCCATCTGGTCGACTCCGGCTGCGACGGCCTGGTGGTGTCCGGCACCACCGGCGAGTCACCGACCACCACCGACGAGGAGAAACGCGCCCTGCTGGCCGCGGTGCTCGAAGCCGTCGGCGACCGGGCCCGGATCATCGCTGGCGTCGGCACCTACGACACCGCGCACAGCGTGCATCTGGCCAAGGCGGCCGCCGCCGAGGGGGCACACGGCCTACTGGTGGTCACCCCCTACTATTCGCGCCCGCCGCAGAGCGGACTGGTGGCGCACTTCAGCACCGTCGCGGATGCCACCGAACTGCCGGTGGTGCTCTACGACATCCCGCCCCGGTCGGTGGTGCCGATCGAATGGGACACCCTGCGCACCCTGTCGAGCCACCCCAACATCGTGGCGGTCAAGGACGCCAAAGCCGATCTGCACGGCGCCGCGCAGATCATGTCGGAGACCTCGCTGGCCTACTACTCCGGCGATGACGCGCTGAACCTGCCGTGGTTGGCGGTCGGCGCGGTCGGGTTCATCAGTGTTTGGGGCCACTTCGCGGCCAGCCAGCTGCGAGATATGTTGACCGCCTTCAACTCCGGCGATATCGCCACCGCCCGCAAGATCAGCGTGGCGCTCGCGCCGCTGAACAACGCTCAGGGTCGACTCGGCGGGGTCACCATGTCCAAGGCCGGTTTGGCGTTGCAGGGCATCGACGTCGGCCTCCCGCGGCTGCCGCAAATGCCGGCTACCGCAGAACAACTCGACCAGCTCGCCGACGACATGCGATCGGCGGCAGTACTTGGAGTGAGGGCGCCGGCCGCGCGGCTGCAGCGGTGATGAACGCCAATCTCTCGCCGCCCGGGCCGCTGGCTTCCGGTGCGCTGCGGGTGACCGCGCTCGGCGGTATCAGCGAAATCGGGCGCAACATGACGGTTTTCGAGCACCTGGGCCGGCTGCTCATCGTCGACTGCGGGGTGCTGTTCCCCGGACACGACGAACCCGGAGTGGATCTGATCCTGCCCGACCTGCGTCATATCGAAGACCGGCTCGACGACATCGAAGCCCTGGTGCTGACCCACGCGCACGAGGATCACATCGGCGCGATCCCGTTCCTGCTCAAGCTGCGCGACGACATCCCGGTTGTCGGCTCCAAGTTCACCGTGGCGTTGGTGGCCGCCAAATGCCGCGAACACCGGATCAAGCCCCGGTTCGTGGAAGTCGCTGAGGGACAACGCAGTACCCACGGTGTCTTCGAGTGTGAGTACTTCGCGGTCAACCACTCCATCCCGGACGCGCTGGCCATCGCGATCCACACCGGAGCCGGGACGGTGCTGCACACCGGCGACATCAAACTCGACCAGATGCCGCCGGACGGCCGGCCCACCGACCTGCCCGGTATGTCGCGCCTCGGCGACGCCGGGGTGGACCTGTTCCTGTGCGACTCCACCAACTCCGAGATCCCCGGCGTCGGCCCGTCGGAAAGCGAGGTCGGGCCGACCCTGCACCGGCTGATCCGCGGAGCCGACGGGCAGCGGGTGATCGTGGCCTGCTTCGCCTCCAACGTCGACCGGGTGCAGCAGATCGTCGACGCCGCAGTGGCTTTGGGCCGGCGGGTGTCATTCGTCGGGCGCTCGATGGTGCGCAATATGGCGATCGCCCGGGACCTCGGGTTCCTGACAGTCGATGACCAGAACGTCGTCGACATCTCGGCTGCCGAGATGATGCCGCCGGATCGGCTGGTGCTGATCACCACCGGCACCCAGGGTGAGCCGCTCTCGGCGCTGTCTCGGATGTCGCGTGGTGAGCACCGCAGCATCTCGATCACCGCCAACGATCTGATCATCCTGTCCTCGTCGCTGATCCCGGGCAACGAGGAGGCGGTCTACGGCGTCATCGACGCGCTGGCCAAGGTGGGTGCCCGGGTGGTCACCAATCAGCAAGCCCGCGTGCATGTTTCGGGCCATGCCTACGCCGGCGAGCTGCTGTTCCTCTACAACGGAGTGCGGCCACGCAACGTGATGCCGGTGCACGGCACCTGGCGCCATTTGCGGGCCAACGCCAAGCTGGCGGCCCGCACCGGAGTGCCGGAAGAGTCGATCTTGTTGGCGGAGAACGGGGTTAGCGTCGACTTGACCGCCGGCGGCAAAGCCGCCATTGCCGGTGCGGTGCCGGTGGGCAAGATGCTTGTCGACGGACTGGTGTCCGGAGACGTGGGCGACGCCACGCTGGGGGAGCGGCTGACCCTGAGCTCCGGCTTCGTGGCGATCACCGTGGTGGTGCACCGCGGCACCGGCCGGGCCGCCGCGCCGCCGCACCTGTCCTCCCGCGGCTTCTCCGAAGACCCCAAGGCCCTGGAACCCGCGGTGCGCAAGGTGGAGGCCGAGCTGGAATCCCTGGCCGCCGACCGGGTCACCGACCCGGTGCGGATCGCCCAGGCGGTGCGCCGCACGGTGGGTAAATGGGTCGGTGAGACCTACCGCCGGCAGCCGATGATCGTGCCGACGGTTATAGAGATCTAGCCGGCGGTTTCACCGGAGCCGGTCACGGAGCTAAAGCTTAGATTTCGTTCTGGCAACGGACCGCCGTGTGACCCCTGTGTCGCATGGTACGTATGGGGTTAGTGCGGTTAATGTGGCCCGCATGGCGAACAAGACGGCCGCTCGCTCCAGCGCGCGAATGACCAGGTCACAACCTCCTGTGCGGCCCCAGAAGCCGGCGCCGCCGCGCCGTAAGCCGCCGGCCAAACCGGTCAAGAAGGGGCCGTCGCCGCTGGCCGTAGCGGCTGCCGGCGGTGGACGGGCGGCCAGGGCCGCATGGCTGCTGGTCGCCCGGGGCGCGGGATCGACGGCGCGTTCGGTCGGCCGGGCCCGGGATATCGAACCCGGTCACCGTCGGGACGGGCTGGCGCTGGGGCTGCTGGCGCTCGCCGTGGTGATCGCCGCGGCCTCCTGGTTCGACGCGGCCCGGCCGGTGGGAGCCTGGCTGGATTCGGGGCTGCGGACCGTCGTCGGCGCCGGGGTGGTGCTGCTGCCGCTGGTGATCGCCGCAGCCGCGGTGATCCTGATGCGCACCGAGCCCTACCCGGAAACCCGCCCGCGGCTGGTGCTGGGCACGGCGCTGGCCGTCCTGCCGGTGCTTGGCCTGTGGCATCTGTGGTCGGGTTCGCCGACTGAGCCTGCCGGGCGCCAGCGGGCCGGCGGGTTCGTCGGATTCGTCATCGGCGGCCCGCTCGCTGACGGTCTCACCGCCTGGATCGCCGCGCCGCTGCTCATCGTCGCGGTGGTGTTCGGCGTGCTGCTGATCACCGGCACCACCATCCGCGAGGTGCCCGACACGCTGTACGCCATGTTCGCCACCCGTGGGCGCTACGCCGACGACTATGACGACTACGACGACGGCTATGACGGCTATGCCGATGATGGCTACGACGCCACCGACGACTGGAACCCCGACGGGTATGCCGACGACTGGGACGCCAACGGCTACGGCGGGGCCTACCCCGACGACGGGCCGGCCGACGACGCCCCCGGCACCCCGGCTTTCGGGTTCCGGTCGCAGCGTCGCAGCTCCGGGCCGCGGGCCGGCCGGTCCACCGGCCTCGCCGACACCCGTGCGCTGGATGCCCCGCACCCGAACACCGGCAGCCTGCCGACGCCCCCGACCGGCACTCCGTATGACAACTACCCGCTGGACGAGCCGGCCGCCGAGCCGGCCAGCGTCACCGAGGCGATCAAGCCGCGCCGCCGCAAGCCCGCTCAGTCCAAGGCGCCGGCCAAGGAAGCCAACGGCGACAACGAAATAGCCGGCGACATAAAGGAAGCCGCAGCCCTGGACCGGGTGGTCGAAGGCTCCTACACCCTGCCCGCGCTGGACCTGCTCACTCCCGGTGACCCGCCCAAGCGGCGCAGCCCGGCCAACGATCAGATGGTGGAGGCCATCTCGTCGGTGCTGGAGCAGTTCAAGGTCGACGCCGCTGTCACCGGCTGCACCCGCGGCCCGACCGTCACCCGCTACGAGGTCGAGCTCGGCCCCGGGGTGAAGGTCGAGAAAATCACTGCGCTGCAACGCAATATCGCCTACGCGGTGGCCACCGAGAGTGTGCGGCTGCTGGCCCCCATCCCCGGTAAGTCCGCGGTGGGCATCGAGGTGCCCAACACCGACCGGGAGATGGTGCGGCTGGCTGACGTGCTGACCGCGCCGTCCACTCGCCGCGATCATCACCCGCTGGTGATCGGGCTGGGCAAGGACATCGAAGGCGACTTCATTTCGGCCAACCTGGCCAAGATGCCGCATCTGCTGGTGGCCGGCTCCACTGGGTCGGGCAAGTCCAGCTTCGTCAACTCGATGCTGGTGTCGCTGCTGGCCCGGGCCACCCCCGAGGAAGTGCGGATGATCCTCATCGACCCGAAGATGGTGGAACTGACGCCGTACGAGGGCATTCCGCACCTGATTACGCCGATCATCACCCAGCCCAAGAAGGCCGCCGCGGCGCTGGCCTGGCTGGTGGAGGAGATGGAGCAGCGCTATCAGGACATGCAGGCCTCTCGGGTGCGTCACATCGACGACTTCAACGCCCGGGTGCGCTCCGGGGAGATCAGCACCCCGCTGGGCAGCAAGCGCGAGTACAGGCCCTACCCGTACATCATCGCGATCGTCGACGAGCTGGCCGACCTGATGATGACCGCGCCGCGCGACGTTGAGGACGCCATCGTGCGGATCACCCAGAAGGCCCGCGCGGCCGGCATTCACCTGGTGCTGGCCACCCAGCGGCCGTCGGTGGACGTGGTGACCGGTCTGATCAAGACCAACGTGCCGTCCCGGCTGGCGTTCGCGACGTCCTCGCTGACCGACAGCCGAGTGATCCTGGATCAGCCTGGCGCGGAGAAGCTCATCGGCATGGGCGACGGACTGTTTCTACCGATGGGCGCCAGCCGGCCGATCCGGATGCAGGGTGCCTACATCAGCGACGAGGAGATCCACGCCGTCGTGCAGGCCTGCAAGGACCAGGCCCAGCCGGATTACACCGAAGGCGTCACCAACGCGAAGCCCAGCGGCGACCGCGCCGAGGTGGACCCCGATATCGGTGACGATATGGAGCTGCTGCTGCAGGCCATCGAGCTGGTGGTGTCCAGCCAATTCGGTTCCACTTCGATGCTGCAGCGCAAGCTGCGCGTCGGCTTCGCGAAGGCCGGGCGGCTGATGG
>CAYPTG010000127.1:0-7004 GCA_964413455.1 uncultured Mycobacterium sp.
CGTGCCGGGTACTCAAGCTCGCCCGCCAGCCCTACTACCGCTGGCTGGCCGATCCCGTGACCGACGCCGAGATCACCGAGGCGCATCGGGCCAACGCGCTGTTCGATGCCCACAAGGATGACCCGGAGTTCGGCTACCGCTACCTGGTCGAGGAGGCCCGGGATGCGGGGGTGCCGATGGCCGAGCGCACGGCCTGGCGGATCTGCTCAGATAACCGTTGGTGGAGCGTGTTCGGTAAGAAGAAACGCGGCAAGAACGGCAAGACCGGACCCCCGGTCCACGACGATCTGGTCGGCCGGGATTTCACCGCCCCTGCGCCAAACATGTTGTGGCTGGCCGATATTACCGAGCACCCGACCGGGGAAGGCAAGCTCTACCTGTGTGCGATCAAGGACGTGTGCTCCAACCGGATCGTGGGCTACTCGATGGACTCGCGGATGAAGTCGCGGCTGGCCACCCAGGCCCTGGCAAACGCGGTGATCCGCCGCGGCGATGTTGCCGGCTGCGTGCTACACAGCGACAGGGGAAGTCAATTTCGAAGCCGGAGATTCGTTCTGGCACTTGGCCGCAACGACATGGTCGGCTCCATGGGCCGTGTCGGGGCGGCCGGTGACAACGCCGCTATGGAGAGCTTCTTTTCCCTGCTCCAGAAGAACGTCCTGGACCGCCGGCGCTGGAACACCCGCGAGGAGTTGCGCATCGCGATCGTCACCTGGATCGAACGCACCTACCACCGACGCCGCCGCCAGGTCGGCCTCGGCAGGTTGACCCCGACCGAATTCGAAGCAATCATGACCACACCGGCCGATCAGGCCGCGTGACTGAAACTGTCACCTGATCGTGCAGCAGACCCGTTTGTAGCTCCCGACTGGGGTTATGCTGTTATTTCCTCAGAGAACGTGTCGCGTATTCGGCTCCGCCTCCGCCACCGTACGTTGATCGCGCACAAGCCCTGACACCCCACTGTGGCGGGGCCTGTTCACCGACCGAGGCATACTGAAGCCATCATGTCCGAGAATCCGATCACCGACGTTCCACCGAACCAGCTCTCCGTTGATCCAAGCAGCCCTTTCTATAGCGAAGAGGCGCTCGGCCGCGGCGTGGGCATTCGGTTTAACGGCACCGAAAAGACCAACGTTCACGAATACAACGTGGCTGAGGGCTGGGTGCGTGTTGAGGTTCCCACCGCTAAGGATCGTCGCGGAAATCCGATGATTATCAAGCTCAGCGGCACCGTTGAACCCTTCTTCCGCCTGGCGGAATAGCAATTTTCAACGACCGCGCACCGTACATCTGCCGTACAATCGTTTCATGACCACGGCAAAGACAGACAGGTTTGAAGTCCGCGTCGCAGCGCGGTCTCACCAACAGATCAAGGCTGCTGCCGAGGCGGTCAACGAGACAACTTCAGAGTTCATCCGGAACGCCGCCCTTGATCGTGCAGACAAAATCCTTGCACTGTCTAATCGGACACTCATGCCAGCCGAACAGTTCGATGCGTTGATCAACGCACTCGATGTCCCCGACGAGGCACCCGAACTTGCAAGACTCGCTGCCCAGCAAAGGCGGTTCTCCAGGCAATGACCTGGGTGTCCTCGAGTCTCGAAAAGCGCCATGTCCTAACGGATTTCGATTGTGGCGATGACAGCCTAAACAGCTGGCTCACCGAATCCGCATTAAGAGCAGGCCAACAGGACACAGCACGCACCTACGTGTGGACGGCTCCCCACGATGATCGGGTTGTCGCCTACTTCGCCATTGCCCCTACCCAGATCATTCGTACCGATGACGGCATCAGTCGGTCAGCCGCAGTCCTGGATCGGGTACCGGCGTTCATGATCGCCAAACTAGCTGTTGATCTTTCGCTACAAGGCAAAGGCAACGGAAAAGATCTGGCCATCGATGCGATCGGCCGGATTATTGGGGCCGCCCAGCTCGCCGGTGGCCGACTGATTGTCGTTGACGCGATAGACGATCGAGCTGCCAACTTCTACAAGAGTCTGAACTTCATCCCCGTCAACGCCACGACAAATCGGCTCTACATGAAAATCTCAACAGCGCGCACCGCACTCGGAATCACGTAAGGTGCAGCCGACATCCCGTAGCTTTGTTCTACCCATGCATCCACATCACAAGGGGCTAAGGCCGTGAAGTCGAAACCGATCTACCTGATACCCCTGTTCGCGGTGGCAACAGCGTCCCTGGGAATCGCGGTCGCTTCCCCCGCCGGCGCCGACTGCAACTACAGCGGCGGCTCCACCCTGTGCTCAAGCTCGGGGGAAGTGCGGGGCGGGTCCGCGCCGCCACCGGCCACCTTCAATCCGTACCCGTGCACCGGCGACCCCACCTGCATGTATTACGACAACTGGGACCCGAACATCTACCTGGATCTTCGCCCCATTCGCCCGGGTGGGCCAGGCAGACCCGGCGGCGGAGGCGGCCGGCCAGGTATCAGCCCGCGGTAGATCACACCTCACTTAAGGAGTACAGCAATGCCGTTGGTTCATACCCGCCCGGCGCGACGCGCACTCATCACCCTGGGAGCCGTCGCCGCGATGCTGGCCGCCCCGTCCGCAGCAGCCGATCCCGCACCCAACTGCACCGCCGCCGACCGGGCCGGCATCGCAGCCAGCGTGTCCGCGGCGACGGCCGCGTATCTGTTCGCGCACCCGGACGTCAACGACTTCATGACGAGCCTCAACGGCCGGCCCGTCGACCAAGTCCTGACCGACGTCGAGACCTATCTGGATGGCCGCCCGCAGACCAAGGCCGAAATTCAGGCCATCCGTCAGCCGTTGGCCGACATGCGGGAACGTTGCGGCACACTTTTGACCCCAGAAGTCAGCTAACGCCGACTCCCCCGCTCAGAAATACCGCAACCACACATACACCCACGCCAGCGCGGTGCTCAGCACCGTGACCACCACGCCGTACTTGGTGAACTTCCAGAAGCTGATCGGATGCCCGGCCCGCTGCGCCAAACCGAGCGCAACCACGTTGGCGCTGGCCGCAATTGCCGTGCCGTTGCCGCTGAAGCACGCTCCTAGCGCGAAGGCCCACCACAGCGCCTGCCCGGTGGCCGCGTCGGGGGTTTGGGCCACCATGTCCTCCACTACCGGGGTCATCGTCGCGGTGTAGGGGATGTTGTCGATGAACGCGCCGAAGACGGCCGATCCGAAGAGCAACGCGGTGGCCGCCCCCAGATAGTTGTCGGTGAACGATGACGCCGCCACCTTGCCCAGCTCGGCGATCACCCCGGTGTGCACCAGCCCGGCGACCATCACGAACAGGCCCATGAAGAACACCAGCGTCGGCCATTCCACTTCGGGGAGGACGTCGGTGACGTCGACGTCGGTCACCAACAGCATCACCCCGGCCCCGACCAGCGCGACGATCGACGGTGCGACGTGCAGCACCGAATGCAGCCCGAAACCGACGATCACCAGGGCCAGCACCGCCAGCGCCCGGACCAGCAGCCGCATGTCCTTGATGGCGCGTCGTTCCTGCAATGCCATCACCTGTTCGAAGTTCACCTCGTCGGCGCGCAGGTCGTTGCGGAACAGCACCCGGGCGAACACCACGAACAACGCGAAAATGATGATGACCGCCGGAGCCATGTGGACCAGAAAGTCGTTGAACGTCAACCCAGCTCGGCTGCCGATGATGATGTTCGGCGGGTCACCGATCAGTGTCGCGGCACCACCGATATTGGACGCCAGCACCTCGGCAATCAGATAGGGCTGCGGTGCGATGCCCAGCCGTTTGCACACCACCAGGGTCACCGGGGCGACCAGCATGATGATCGTGACGTTGTCCAGCACCGGCGAGGCGATCGCGGTGATCATCATCAGCATCACCATCAGCCGGTACGGCTGGCCGCGGGATCGTTTGGCCGCCCAGATGGCCAGGTAGTCGAACAGGCCGGTCTGCTTGATCACCCCGACGATGACCATCATGCCCAGCAGCAGGAAGATGACGTTCCAGTCGATTCCTTCGTGCTCGGAATAGAACACCCGCTCGCCGGGGATGAGCCCCAGCACCGCCATCAATCCGGCGGCGACCAGGACGGTTTTGACCTTGTTAGCCCGCTCGGTGGCGATGAACCAAAAGGAGACGACGAAGATGCCGACAGCTATAACGGGTGCCATGGGCATACCACCCGTCGCAGTCTTCGCCGGGCCCGGGGTCAGTCACCGGGCCCGGCAATCGCGAGACTGGTCAAGACCCGCCCAAGGGTCACTGCCCCGACCAATCGACCGGCTTCGTCAACGACGGCGATCAGCGGGCTGTGCTTGTTCGCCATCACCGTGGCAATCTCCAGCAACGTCGCGTCCGGGCGGACGGTGGCCGGCTTGGCCACCGGGCTGGGCAGGCAGTCCCCCACGGTGAGGCTGCCGTGTTCGCGCCAGAACAGGTCGGCGTGCAGTTCGTCGACGGTGCGGACCAGCGCCGGATCGTCCTGATACGACCCGGGGATGGCTAGCCGGAGCACCTGCGTCCCGGGCAGCACCGCGATCGGGCGGTCGTGGTCGTCGACGACGATCAGGCCCGGCAGCCGGTTGAGCACCACCACCTGGACGGCCTTGCTGACCGGATCATCAGCACGGACGGTGGGCGGTTTGATCGCGATCTCGTGTGCTTGCATGGCTTCATCCCGTAGCGCGCCGACTGTAATGGTCATGATGCCCTCGTTCTTTCCATAAGTTCACCGACTCGGCGTTCCAGCTGAACCAGACGGTCGGCGATCGGTTGGCTATGCAGGATCTCTGCGACCTGGTCGGCCTCGTCGGCCTCAAGGACAATCGACCGCGCGGGCACGTCGGGGTCGTTGTCGTCGTAGGTGAGTAACTGCCGGGTCCGGTCCGCGCCGACTACCAGGCAAAACCGCTGCCCAGCGCGGGTGACGATCTGATGCAGTACGCCGCTGCCCGGTGCGGTAGTCCGATCGATGCGCATCGCTACTCCTCAGGTGGGCCGGTGATATCCAGTCTCGTCGGCCGGCGGCCGCACCGCCATCGGGTCTGACACCCATTCACGGGGGGATGGGACCTGTATGGACACTTGGATACACAGCGATCAGGCTGAAGGGATGAACCGCGGCGCACGGCCCCTGGATCGTTTCCGGCGACGGGCGCGCACTCCGGCCGCGGGGCTGTTTCGGCGGGTGTTCCTGATCAACGGCCTGGTCTTCACCATCGGCACCCTGGTTCTGGCGCTGTCTCCGGCGACGGTGTCGTCGAATATCCGGCTCACCGAAATACCGGTTCTGGTGGTGGGTTTGGCGGTGATCCTGGCGGCGAACGCGTTTCTGTTGCGATCCAGCCTGGCGCCGCTTGATCAGCTGGCCAACTCGATGCGCCGGGTGAATCCGCCGCGGCGCTCCGACCGGATCGACGATCACGGCAACGGCGATCTGCAGGATCTGATCAGCTCGTTCAACGCCATGCTGGACCGGCTGGAACGGGAACGGACTTCGGCCAGCGCCTCGGCATTGGCCGCCCAGGAAGGCGAGCGTCAACGGATCGCCCGCGAGTTGCACGACGAGATCGGTCAGAGTCTCACCGTCGCGCTGCTCTCCCTCAAACGGGTGGTGGATCGGGCGCCGCCGGGTCTGCGCGGCGACTTGCAGGACACCCAGGAGACGGTGCGCGCCAGCCTCGATGAGGTGCGCGAGATCGCCCGGCGGTTGCGTCCCGAGGCGCTGGAGGACCTCGGCCTGCACAGTGCGCTCAACGCGCTGTGCAGCGAGTTCAGCAACGCCAGCGGCATCGATGTCACCAAGCGGATCACCGCACACCTCAACCGGATGCACCCGGATGTGGAGTTGGTCTGCTACCGGGTGGCCCAGGAGTGCCTGACCAACATCGCCCGGCACGCCCGCGCCGAGAAGGTGTGGCTGGAGCTGACGGTCAGCGGCGAGCATCTGCGGTTACGGGTGGCTGATGACGGTGTCGGCGGGGTGGTCGACGAGGGCGCGGGCATCAACGGGATGCGGGAACGCGCCATGCTGGTCTCCGGCACGCTGAACATCACCTCACCGCCCGGCAGCGGCACCGAAGTACGGTTGGATGTGCCGTTGGACAAGGACCGGAGCCGACGATGAACACACCGGCGCGGGTGCTGCTCGCCGACGATCATGCGTTGGTGCGCAGCGGGATTCGGATGATCCTGGACGCCGAACCGGATCTGCAGGTGGTGGCCGAGGCGGCCAACGGGTATGAGGCGCTGGCCGCTCTCGACGAGCAGCCGGTGGATCTGGCCATCCTGGACATCGCGATGCCGCGGATGACCGGGCTGCAGGCGGCCCGCGAGATCAGCCGCACCCATCCGCACGTCCGGATGCTGATCCTGTCGATGTTCGACAACGAGCAGTATTTCTTCGAAGCGCTCAAGGCCGGCGCGTCGGGCTATGTGCTGAAGTCGGTGGCCGACCGCGACCTGTTGGAGGCCTGCCGGGCGACGATGCGCGGTGAGCCGTTCCTGTACGCCGGTGCGGTCACCGCGCTGATCCGCGACTATTTGAGCCGGGCCCGGCAGGGCGACTCGCTGCCCAGCACCATTCTCACCCCGCGGGAAGAGGAGATCGTCAAGCTGGTCGCCGAGGGCGATTCGGCCCGGGAGATCGCCAACGCGCTGGGTATCAGCGCCAAGACGGTGGACCGGCATCGGGCGAATATCCTGCAGAAACTCGGGCTGCGTGACCGGCTGGCGCTGACTCGCTACGCGATCCGGGCCGGGCTGATCGAGCCGTAACGTCCGGCCCTTTCACCGACCTGGGCGACCTCACCGATGCCTAATTCACATTGTGAGCGGATCTTTTCGTGCCGCTAACGCCTGCCCGCACCGTCGGTAATCTGCGCTGACGAGTGTCGATCCCGTGACGGCGGCGGGTTCGGGGTGCGGTTCGGTCCGGGCCGCCTGCTCCTATTGCGGTGTCGGCTGCGGCGTGGAGGTGCGCACCGAGCCCGGGCCGAACGGCCCGGTGATCGCCAGCGTGGTCGGCG
>CAYPTG010000128.1:0-6965 GCA_964413455.1 uncultured Mycobacterium sp.
TATGACCTGGTGGTCGAGGTGGCCCGCGCTGGCAAACTGCCGGTGACCATGTTCACCGCCGGCGGTATCGCCACCCCGGCCGACGCGGCGATGATGATGCAGCTCGGAGCCGAGGGCGTGTTCGTCGGCTCAGGGATCTTCAAGTCCGGCGACCCGGAGGTGCGAGCGGCGGCCATCGTCAAGGCCACCACCTTCTACGACGACCCCGATGTGCTGGCCAAGGTGTCCCGCGGCCTGGGGGAGGCGATGGTCGGTATCAACGTGGAGGAGATCGCGCAGCCGCACCGCCTTGCCCAGCGCGGCTGGTAGCCGGCCATCGATGGCGATCGAACAGATCCTCGGCCTGGAACAGCTTGAGGTCAATATCTACCGCGGCGCGGTTTTCAACCCCGAATCAGGTTTCCTGTCAAGGACTTTCGGAGGGCACATCGCGGGCCAGGCGCTGGTGTCGGCGGTCCGCACCGTCGACCCGAAGTTCTACGTGCATTCGCTGCACGGCTACTTCCTGCGGCCCGGGGATGCCACCAAACCGGCGGTCTACCTGGTTGAGACGCTGCGCGACGGGGGATCGTTCTGCACCCGGCGGGTCAACGCCATCCAGAGCGGCGAAACCATCTTCTCGATGTCGGCGTCATTCCAGAGCGAACAGGCCGGCATCGAGCACCAGGACGTCATGCCGGATGCGCCGGGGCCGGATGAACTTCCGGTATACCGTTCCCGCAGCAGCATTTTCGGCGAAGGCGGCATTGCACAGTTCGCCGAATGGGATATCCGGATCGTGCCGCACGAACTGGTCACCAAGCTGCCCGGTAAGGCATCCCAGCAGCAGGTGTGGTTCAAACACAGGGACCCGCTGCCCGATGACGCGGTGCTGCACATCTGTGCGCTGGCCTACATGAGCGATCTGACGCTGCTGGGTTCGGCGCAGGTGACCCACGGCGAAGAGCGGCCGCATTTGATGGTCGCCTCGTTGGATCACGCGATGTGGTTCATGCGGCCCTTCCGCGCCGACGAGTGGCTGCTCTACGACCAGTCCTCGCCGTCGGCGGGGGGCGGCCGGGCGTTGACCCAGGGCATGATCTACAACCTGCGCGGGCAGCTGGTCGCCGCGGTCACCCAAGAAGGGCTGACCCGGTACCAGCGTGGGTACACCCCAACCCGCCGATGACCGTCATCGGTGTGTTGGCCCTGCAGGGCGACACCTGCGAGCATCTGGCGGCCCTGCAGGAGGCCGGAGCTCAGGCGATCACCGTGCGGCGCCGCAGCGAACTGGACGCCGTCGACGGCCTGGTGATCCCCGGCGGGGAGTCCACGGCCATGAGCCTGTTGCTGCGCGAGTTCGATCTGCTGGAGCCGTTGCGCAGCCGGCTGGCCGACGGCATGCCGGCCTATGGGTCGTGTGCCGGGATGATTCTGCTGGCCAGCGAGATCGTCGACGCCGGAGAGCCGGGCCGGCAGGCATCCGCGCTCGGCGCCATCGATATGACGGTGCGGCGCAACGCCTTCGGCCGGCAAGTCGACTCGTTCGAAGGGGATATCGACTTTCGAGGGCTGGACGGGCCGGTGCACGCGGTGTTCATCCGGGCGCCCTGGGTGGAGCGGGTCGGGCCGGCGGTGGAGGTACTGGCCCGGGCCGGCGACCACATCGTCGCGGTACGGCAGGGGCCGGTGCTGGCGACCGCGTTTCACCCGGAGATCACCGGCGACCGCCGGGTGCACCGGCTGTTCGTGGGTATCTGCCGCGAGCAAACCTAATTTTCTCGGCGCGCGCGAAGCGCACTCACCGCCTACCATCCCAGCAATGACAGCAACGACAGCAACGACACAGGGCGGCGCGGCGCGGTCGGACACTGGGTTCTTCGGCCATTCGTGGGGCTTGGCCAACATCTTCGGCCTGGAGATGTGGGAACGTTTCTCGTTCTACGGGATGCAGGCCATCCTCATGTACTACCTCTACTACTCCGCAGCCCAAGGCGGACTTGGTATTGCGGAGGCCTCGGCCACCAGTGTGATGGGCGCATACGGGGGTGCGGTGTACCTGTCGGCGATCCTCGGGGCTTGGGTTGCCGATCGGATACTCGGTACGGAGCGGACCCTGTTCTACAGCGCGGTGCTGGTGATGTGCGGTCACATTGCGTTGTCCCTGCTGCCGGGAATGGCCGGTGTGGCAACGGGTTTGGTCTGTGTCGCGACCGGCAGCGGCGGGATCAAGGCGACTTCTACGGCTTTGATCGGGAAAATGTACGGCGAACACGATGAGCGTCGTGACGCCGGCTTCACCATCTTCTATATGGGTATCAACATCGGCTCGTTGGTCGGGCCGCTGCTGACCGGACTGCTGCAGGCCACCTGGGGATTCCGCTGGGGCTTCGGCTTGGCCGCGGTGTGCATGGCGATCGGCTTGACGCAGTACATCATTTTCCGGCGCAATCTGGCCGGTCTCGGTGACACCGCCGTGCGGCCCTTGCCGCCGAACCGACGATTGCCTTGGGTTGGCGCCGCCGTCGCCGTCGCCGCGGTGGTTGCCATTGCCCTCAAAACGGGGTGGGTGCGTGCCGCGGATCTGTCGGATATCGCCACCGTCGTCATCGCGATCGCCGCGGTGGGGTTGTTCACCATGATCGTGGCCAGCAAGCAGATCACCGCGGTGGAACGGTCGCGGATGAAGGCATTCGTCCCGATGTTTTTGGCGTCGGTGGCGTTCTGGGCGTTGTATGGGCAGCAGTTCACCACGATCGCGATGTTCTCCGACAAAGAACTGAACCGCAACCTGTTCGGCTGGGAGGTGCCGGCGGCCTGGGTGCAGTCCATCAACCCGGTGTTCATCATCGTCTTCGCTGGGATGCTGGCCACATTGTGGACCCGGCTCGGTCCTCGGCAACCATCGACACCGGCCAAGTTCGCCACCGCCAACGTGCTGATGGGCACGTCCTTTCTGATGTTCCTGCCGATTGCCGGTCACGGGCCCAACAGTGCCCCGATGACGGTGATGATCCTGATTCTGCTGGTACTCACCATCGCCGAACTGTTTATCTCCCCGGTCGGCATGTCACTGTCAACGAAGTTGGCGCCCAAAGCCTTTGGCACGCAGATGGTGGCGCTGTACTACCTTTCGGTGGCAATGGGAACCTCGCTGTCCGGCACCTTGTCCGGCTACTACAACGAGAACGACGAAGGCACATTCTTCTTATGGATGGGTGCTCTATCGATCGCCGTGGGTGTTGTCGTGGCGGTGCTGATCCCGTGGATCAAGAAGATGATGGCCGGATTGCACTGATATCAGCGCAGCTGGCCTGTGCCGCCCCTGGCTGGGTGACTCGGCGTCGTAGAATGGGCCGTCGAACTTTCATCCAGATATGAGGGCGTAAGCAATGAGCGGCCATTCCAAATGGGCCACCACCAAGCACAAGAAGGCCGTCATCGATGCCAAGCGCGGCAAGATGTTCGCCAAACTGATCAAGAACATTGAGGTCGCGGCCCGTACCGGCGGCGGTGACCCGAACGGCAACCCGACCCTCTGGGACGCCATCCAGAAGGCCAAGAAGACCTCGGTGCCCAACGACAACATCGAGCGCGCCCGCAAGCGCGGCGCCGGTGAAGAGGCCGGCGGTGCGGACTGGCAGAACATCACCTACGAGGGCTATGGCCCCAACGGGGTGGCGGTGCTCATCGAGTGCCTGACCGACAACCGCAACCGGGCCGCCGGTGAGGTGCGGGTGGCGATGACCCGCAACGGCGGCAACATGGCCGACCCGGGGTCGGTGTCGTATCTGTTCACCCGCAAGGGCGTGGTGATGCTGGAGAAGAACGGCCTGTCCGAGGACGACGTGTTGCTCGCGGTCCTCGACGCCGGGGCCGAAGAGGTCAACGACCTGGGCGACAGCTTCGAGGTGATCTGCGAACCCACCGATCTGGTGGCCGTGCGCACCGCGCTGCAGGACGCCGGCATCGACTACGACTCTGCCGAAGCCAGCTTCCAGCCGTCGGTGACCGTACCGGTCGACCTGGACGGGGCCCGCAAGGTGTTCAAGCTCATCGACGCGTTGGAAGACAGCGACGACGTGCAGGACGTCTACACCAACATCGACGTTCCCGACGACGTCGCCGCGCAACTCGAGGATTAGGACTCACGGCCCAACCCGATTGCCCAACTCGACGAAATGTCGCAATCCACTCGCAAGACCACGCCCATTTGTCGGTTTGGGCGAAATAAACCCGGGCATGTCGCTCCGTTGTCTGGTCGGCGCCAGCCGCTAGGGTATCGAACAACTGTTCGTAGTTGTTTGGACGGCGGAAGGGCGATCCGTGCGGGTGATGGGCGTCGACCCCGGGCTGACCCGGTGCGGCCTATCGGTGATCGAGAGCCGGGCCGGCCGGCAGGTCATCGCGCTGGACGTCGACGTGGTGCGCACCCGCGCCGACGAGCCGTTACACCGCCGGCTGATGGCGATCAGCGACGCCGTCGAGCATTGGATGGACACCCACCTCCCCGATATCATCGCGATCGAGCGGGTGTTCGCCAACCACAACGCCAACACCGCGATGGGCACCGCCCAGGCCGCCGGGGTGATCGCGCTGGCCGCGGCCCGCCGGAGCATCGACGTCCACTTTCACACGCCCACCGAGGTCAAGGCGGCGGTCACCGGTAACGGCCGCGCCGACAAGGCTCAGGTCACCGCGATGATCACCAAAATCCTTGCCTTGCAACAGAAGCCGACACCGGCTGATGCCGCAGACGCACTGGCATTGGCGATCTGTCACTGCTGGCGTGCCCCGATGATCGCCCGGATGGCCAAAGCCCAGGAGCTGGCCGACGAGCAACGCCGCCGATACCAGGCCACCCTGCGCGCGAAGGTCGCCAAGTGATCGCCGCGGTGCGCGGTGAGGTGCTGGAGGTTGCGCTGGACCACGCCGTCGTCGAAGCGGCCGGGGTGGGCTACAAGGTGATGGCAACCCCGTCGACGCTGGCCACTCTGCGGCGGGGCGCCGAGGCTCGGCTGGTTACCGCGATGATCGTCCGAGAAGACTCGATGACGCTCTACGGTTTCGCCGACGGCGACGCCCGCGATGTGTTCCTGACGCTGCTGGGGGTATCCGGCGTCGGTCCGAAGATCGCGCTGGCCGCGCTGGCCGTCTACGACGCCGACGCCCTGCGCCGGGCGCTGGGCGACGGCGACGTCACCGCACTGACCCGGGTGCCCGGAATCGGCAAGCGTGGCGCCGAGCGGATGGTGCTGGAGCTGCGCGACAAGATCGGAGTGGCCCCCGGTAGCTCCGGCGGCGAAGGGGTCGCCGGCGGCCTGGCGGTGCGGGCTCCCGTGGTGGAAGCGCTTGTTGGACTTGGCTTTCCGGCAAAGCAGGCTGAGGAAGCCTGCGACAAGGTGCTGGCCGGTGACCCGCAGGCCAGCACGTCGAGTGCGTTGCGTGCCGCGCTGTCGCTGCTGGGGAAGAAGACGGCGTGAGCCGGTTCGACGAGGACGACGAAGACGCCCCACAACGGGACGTCTCACCGGCACTGACGGTGGGGGAGGGCGACGTCGACGCCAGCCTGCGGCCGCGTTCGCTGGGCGAGTTCATCGGACAGCCGCGGGTGCGCGAGCAGCTGCAGCTGGTCATCGAAGGTGCCAAGAACCGCGGCGGCACACCGGATCACATCCTGCTGTCCGGACCGCCCGGGCTGGGCAAGACCTCACTGGCGATGATCATCGCCGCCGAACTGGGTTCCTCGCTGCGGGTGACCTCCGGTCCGGCGCTGGAACGGGCCGGTGACCTGGCCGCGATGCTGTCCAACCTCGTCGAAGGTGACGTGCTGTTCATCGACGAGATTCACCGCATCGCCCGGCCCGCCGAAGAGATGCTGTACCTGGCGATGGAAGACTTCCGGGTTGACGTCGTGGTGGGCAAAGGCCCTGGGGCAACGTCGATTCCGCTGGAAGTCGCCCCGTTCACCCTGGTCGGTGCCACCACCCGATCCGGTGCGCTGACCGGGCCGCTGCGCGACCGATTCGGCTTCACCGCGCACATGGACTTCTACGAGCCCGACGAGCTGGACCAGGTGCTGCGCCGGTCGGCCGGCATCCTGTCCATCGAGCTCGGCGGTGAGGCTGCCGCGGAGATCGCCCGCCGGTCCCGGGGCACCCCGCGGATCGCCAACCGGCTGCTGCGCCGGGTGCGCGACTACGCCGAAGTGCGGGCCGACGGCGTCATCACCCGCGATATCGCCAAGGCGGCACTGGAGGTCTACGACGTCGACGAACTGGGACTGGACCGGCTGGACCGGGCGGTGCTGTCGGCGCTGACCCGCAGCTTCGGTGGCGGCCCGGTCGGGGTGTCGACGCTGGCGGTCGCGGTCGGGGAGGAGGCCGCCACCGTCGAGGAGGTGTGCGAGCCGTTCCTGGTGCGCGCCGGGATGATCGCCCGGACCCCGCGCGGGCGGGTCGCCACCCCGCTGGCCTGGAGGCATCTGGGGATTACGCCGCCACGAGCGGTCGGAACGCCCGGGCTATTTGAATAGGACTTGAATAACGAGCCAATTGCCGCGTGCCGAGAGCCCCTGCATGTAACCATCCAACGCGAGCCCGATGAGTTGTCGGAGTTGAGGTGAGCGGGGAGGCCACGTGTCGTCTGTGACGTTCGACGATGCAACCCGGATCTATCCGGGTGCTGATCATCCGTCGGTCGACGCGCTGCGACTGGAGATTCCCGACGGGGAGTTTCTCGTCCTGGTCGGACCGTCGGGCTGCGGAAAGTCCACATCGTTGCGCATGCTGGCTGGTCTGGAGGAGGTCGACGCCGGCCGCATCCTGATCGGGGACCGCGATGTCACGCACACCCCCGCCAAGGATCGCGACATCGCGATGGTGTTCCAGAACTACGCGCTCTATCCGCATATGACGGTGGGGGCGAACATAGAGTTCGCGTTGAAGATCGCCGGCGTGCCGCGCGATGAGCGGGCCCGCCGTGTC
>CAYPTG010000129.1:0-6940 GCA_964413455.1 uncultured Mycobacterium sp.
TAGGATGTCATCAGCTTCGCCGGTGCCTTCGAAGGCGATCACCGAGTTGATGGCACGTGGGATGACCCGCTTTGGTTCGGCCGTCTCACCGGCCGCCGTGCCGACGAGTTCCACACCGGCATAAGCGAATACCACACCGGAGACCACCACAACGAGGGGAATCAAGCCCAGCGGGAACAACCCACCGCTGTCGGTGATCACGTTGAAACCCGTTGAGTGACCATCGATCTGGTAGCGGCCACCCAGGAAGACCATTCCGATGACCAGAAACGCCAGCAGGGCCACCACCTTGACGATCGCCGCCCAGAACTCGAATTCGCCGAACAGCGCCACCGACACCATGTTCATCGAGAACACCAACGCCAGAGCGATCAGCGCAATGGCCCACTGCGGGACGGAGTCGAACACCGACCAAAACCGGGCGTAGGTGGCGATCGCGGTCGAGTCGACGATCGTGGTCATGGCCCAGTTCAGGAAATACATCCAGCCCGCCACATAGGCGGCCTTCTCACCGAGGAACTCCCGCGCATAGGAAACGAACGACCCCGACGACGGCCGGTGCAGCACCAACTCGCCCATCGCCCGCAGGATCAGGAAGACGAACACGCCGCAGACCGCGTAGGCGAGGAACAGTCCGGGACCGGCGCTGGCCAGCCGGCCGCCGGCGCCCAGGAACAGCCCGGTCCCGATCGAGCCGCCGATGGCGATCATCTGCAGCTGACGCGGTTTGAGGCTCTTGTGGTAGCCGGCGTCCTCGTCGGTGAGCGCCGAAGATCGGCCGTGCTGGTCGACCGCCGTCATATCCAGTTGTCCTTGTTGTCGTCATCGTCATCGTCGCCGCTGATGTGGGGCGGGTCGGGCATATCCCGGAAGGTGAAGACGAACCCGAACACCGCGATCGCCGCGGCGATCGCATAACCGATCAGCTCGTACCAGCCGGCCCGCTGATGGGCGGTGAACGCCACGATCCCCATGGCAAGGAACACCATGAGCATGCCGATCAACGGGGTCTTGGCTTTGAAGTCCACTAACCGCACGACGCCAACCTCCCGTTCCCCCTCTAGATCCTCTCGCCGATCGGAGGTGGGGTCAGTAAACACCGGATCACTCGAGCGTGCCGGGTGAGCACGTAATCGTTTTCGTGGCTGTTACACGCACACGGTGTGCGGCAGAACACTTTTCGCGTTCGAATGCGAATCTGGCAAATCATCGATCATCCGATTATCACTGTTGATACCGGTGATTCGCGTGATCAGCTAACTAGATGGCCGAATCGTCCCGGATGGGTCCTCGGGCAGCGATTTTTCGGCCCGCAGCTGCCCGGTTTAGCCTCAAACATTATGAATAAGTTTGCGCTAGCGACGATTACAGCAGCAATGGTTGCCACGTCATCGGCAACCGCGTCAGCCGTCCCCCTAGTCGGGATGAACGGTCTGTGCCCCAACGCGACCAACCTGGTGCACTACATCACCGCTACTTACCCCGGTGTGCAGTCCATCGGTGGCGTGCGTGCGGATTCGCATCCCGATCATCCCAGCGGTCACGCGGTGGACATCATGATCGGCTCGAACATGGCTCTGGGCGACGCCATCAACGCCGACGTCAGCAGCCAGGCCGGCCGCTTCGGCGTCGAGTACACGATGTGGCGGGTTGCCTACCACTTCGACCACGTCCACGTCACGGTCGCCTAGTTTCTTCGTTTCTTCCCCGCCCAAACGTGAGTTTGGGCGGGGAAGTGCGAGACGAATCCGCCATTTCGTCGGTCTCGGCCCGCTGTGAGGTCGCCCGTAAGCCGCTCTTCTGTGTCAGGGTAGAAGTCTTCGCTGGCACAGGAGAGGGGTAGGCGTTGACCGGACCCACGGCCCCGCGGCACCGCACGCCCCTGGCGTGGCTGCTGGCCGTCGTCGTCCTGATCACCGCCACCCTGGCCGGCTGCTCCCCGGCACCGACCACTCCGCCGGGCATGTTCAGCTTCTTCCTCGGCGAGCCGCAGCATCCCCTGGTCCCGGGTAACACCACCGAGACCGAGGGCGGCAAGATCATCAACGCGGTGTGGACTCCGCTGGTCACCTTCGACGTCGCCAGCCGGGAGGTCACCTACGACGGCGCGGCGGCGTCGATTACCTCGCCGGACAACACCCACTGGACCATCAAGCTCAAACCCGGTTGGACATTCCACGACGGCACCCCGGTCACCGCGCAGTCCTATGTGAAGGCGTGGGACTACACCGCGCTGAGCACCAATGCTCAAGGGGCGTCCTACTTTTTCTCCAGTATCGCCGGCTACGACGCCCTGCAGGCGGACGAAGGCGGTAAGCCCACGGCCACCGAGATGACCGGTCTGCGGGCACCGGACGCCACCACCATCGAGGTCACCCTGGCCCAGCCGTTTGCCATCTTCCCGGTGATCCTGGGCTACAGCGCGTTCAACCCCCTGCCCGAGGCGTTCTACGAGGATCCCGAAGCCTTCGGTAAGAAGCCGATCGGCAACGGGCCGTTCATGCCGGCCACCGAATGGGTGCCCGGGCACGGCATGACCCTGACCCGCTACGACAACTACGCCGGCAAGAACAAGGCCAAATCCCGCGGTGTGGTCATGCGGATGTACACCGAGCTGTCCACCGCCTATACCGATGTGCTGGCCGGCAACCTGGACGTCCTCAAGAACCTGCCGCCGGATGCCTATGCCAGCGCCAAAGACGTCTTCAAGGACCGTTACGCCGAACAGGCCAGCCCGGACATCACCAGCCTGGGATTCCCGCTGTATGACCCGCGTTACTCCGATGTGCGTGTGCGCCAAGCACTCTCGATGGCTATCGACCGCAAGGCCATCACCGACGCCATCTTCCTGGGTACCCGGGTGCCGGCCGATTCGTTCGCCCCGCCCACCGTCGTCGGCTACCGCGCCGGCGCCTGCGGTCAGTGGTGCGAATACCACCCCGATGAGTCCAAGAAGCTGCTCGCCGACGCCGGGTTCGACATGTCCGAGCCGGTGGAGATCTGGTTCAACGCCGGCGCCGGCCACGACGGCTGGATGACCGCGGTAGCCAACATGTTTCGCAAGATCGGCCTGACCTACAAGCTGCGCGGCAACCTGCAATTCAACGAATTCCTGTCCAAACGCGACGCCAAGGAAATGACCGGCCCGTTCCGGCTGGGCTGGATCATGGACTACCCGTCCATCGAGAACTTCCTGGCCACTCAGTACGCCACCGCCGCGCTGGCGCCGGCCGGCTCGAACACCACCTTCTACAGCAACCCGAAGTTCGACGAGGCGTTGGCGGCGGGAAACCGGGCGCATACCATCGATGACGCCAACAAGGCCTATCAGCAGGCCGAGGACATTCTGGTCGACGACCTGCCCGGCACGCCGCTGTTCTACGGGATGGATCAGACGGTGTGGAGCAAACGGGTGACCGGCGTGCACTACGACATCCGCAATGACGTCGTCCTCGCGGATGTGGTCGTCGACGGCCAGGCGGTGTGATCGGCGTGAAAACCCCATGACTCGCTTCGTTATTCGTCGCCTGCTGCTGACCATCCCGGTGCTGATCGGGGCGTCGTTGTTGATTTACGGCATGGTCTACGCGCTACCCGGCGATCCGGTGCGGGCGCTGGCCGGCGACCGCCCGCTCAGCCCGGCGGTGGCGGCCCAGATCCGGGCCAACTACAACCTCGACGACCCGTTTCCCGTCCAGTACGCCAAATACATCTGGGGCCTGCTGCACGGCGACTTCGGCCGCGACTTCTCCGGGCGCCCGGTGCTGGAGATCATCGGCCAGCGGCTCCCGGTGACCGTCAAGCTGACCATCGTCGCGGTGTTCTTCGAGGCGCTGTTCGGGATCACCGCCGGCATCCTGGCCTCACTGCGCCGAAACTCGTTCTTCGACAACCTAGTTCTGGTCTCCACCACCCTGCTGGTGTCGATCCCGGTGTTCGTGCTGGGTTTTCTGGCGCAGTACCTGTTCGGCTTCAAGCTCGGCTGGTTCCCGATCGCCGGAGTGGCCGACGGCTGGATCTCCTACCTGCTGCCCGGGCTGGTGCTGGCCTCGCTGTCGATGGCCTACGTGGCGCGGCTAACCAGAACCGCGATGCTGGAAGCCTTTTCGGCCGACTACATCCGTACCGCGCGGGCCAAAGGTGTCGGCCGATCCCGGATCGTGTTACGACATGCCTTCCGCAACAGCCTGATTCCGGTAGTGACCTTTATCGGCGCCGACATCGGATCGCTGCTCGGCGGGGCCATCGTCACCGAGTCGGTGTTCAACCTACCCGGGCTGGGCCGAGCCATTTTCGATGCGGTGCGCTCGCAGCAGGGGCCGGTGGTGGTCGGCATCGTCACGATGATGGTGTTCTTCTACATCTTCTTCAACCTGGTCGTGGACGTTCTTTATGCGGTAATCGATCCGAGGATTCGCTATGACTGAGCCTGGTTCATGGGTCGGCCCCGGTCTCCCCTCCCCTACGCCGGCACCGGAGGTGCCAACTCCGGGGAGCCTCGCCGAACCTCCCGCTGGTATCGAAGCCGCCGAGGTCCTGGCTGATGAACTGGTCGGCCAGTCCAGCGTGTGGGCCGACGCCTGGAAATACCTGCGCACCAACCCGTTATTCCTGATCGGGCTGACCATCATGCTCATCATGGTCGCGATGGCGCTGTTCCCCGCCCTGTTCGCCCGCGGCGTCGACCCCACCGACTGCGACCTGTCGCTGTCGCGCCGTCCGCCGAGCGCGCAGCACTGGTTCGGGATGGACCTGCAGGGCTGCGACTACTACGCCAACGTCATCTACGGCGCCCGGACCTCGGTGACCATCGGGGTGCTGACAGTGATCGGGGTGCTCATCATCGGGGTGCTGGTCGGCTCGCTGGCCGGGTACTTCGGCGGTTGGGCCGATACCGTGCTGGCCCGCATCACCGACGTATTCTTCGGCATCCCACTATTTCTCGGCGCGCTGATCCTGCTGACAGTGGCCTCGCAGCGCTCGGTGTGGACGGTGTCGCTGGCGCTGGTGGTGTTCGGCTGGATGACGGCCATGCGGCTGGTCCGATCCTCGGTGGTGTCCATCCGCGGGGCGGACTACGTGCAGGCCGCCCAGGCCCTGGGCGCCTCCCCCGGTCGGATTCTGGTACGACACATCCTGCCCAATGCCCTTGCGCCGGTGCTGATTTACGCGACGATCGCGGTGGGCACGTTCATCTCCGCCGAGGCCGCGCTGACCTATCTGGGGATCGGGTTGCAGGCCCCGCAGATTTCCTGGGGGCTGCAGATCAACGTGGCGCAGTCGCTGATCGGCTCCTCACCGCACCTACTGTTCTTCCCGGCGCTGTTCCTGTCGTTGACGGTGCTGGGCTTCATCCTGCTCGGCGACGCGCTGCGCGACGCCCTCGACCCGAAGCGGAACTGATATGACCGAACCGCTGCTGGCAATCCACGACTTGAACATCGAATTCGCTGTCGACAAGAAGTGGGTGCCCGCGGTCCGCGGTATCGACCTGCAACTGGCCCAGGGCGAGGTGCTGGCACTGGTCGGCGAATCCGGCAGCGGCAAGTCGACGTTGGCGATGTCGGTGCCCGGCCTGCTGGCCGCCAACGCCCGGATCTCCGGCAGCATCCGGCTGGGCGGCGTCGAGCTGGCCAACGCCGACGACGCCACCCTGACCGCGGTCCGCGGCGGGCAGGTCGGGGTGGTGTTTCAGGAGCCGATGACGGCGTTCAACCCGGTCTACACCGTCGGCTGGCAGATCGTCGAGGCCGTTCGGATGCACAGTGATATGACACCGGAACAGGCCAAGGCCCGGGCGGTGGAGCTGCTCGATCTGGTCGATATGCCGGAGCCGGACAAGCGAGTGGACTATTTCCCGCATCAGCTTTCCGGCGGCCAGCGGCAGCGGGCGATGATCGCCCAGGCGCTGGCCTGTGACCCGAAACTACTGATCGCCGACGAGCCGACGACCGCGCTGGATGTCACCGTTCAGGCCGAGATCCTCGATTTGATCCGCGACCTGCGGGCTCGGGTCGATGCCGCGATTCTGTTGATCACCCACGACATGGGGGTGGTCGCCGACCTGGCCGACCGGATTATGGTGATGCGCGACGGCGTCGTCGTCGAATCCGCTGATTCGGCAACACTATTCGGCGACCCGCAACACCCCTACACCAAGTCGCTGCTGGGTGCGGTCCCGCACCTGGGTACCGGTCAGTTGGAGGTCACCGACGTCGAACCGGCACCGGAGCCGCCGCCGACACGGGAGCCGGCGCTGTCGCTGCGGGAGGCCACCATCGAGTTCAAGTCCGGCGCGAAGAGCACCTTCCGGGCTGTCGACGCGGTGAGCCTGGACGTCGCACCCGGTGAGGTGGTCGGGCTGGTCGGTGAATCCGGTTCGGGTAAGTCAACTTTGGGTAAGGCGGCCATCGGGCTGGTGAAACTGACCTCGGGGTCGGTGCATCTGGCCGGTACCGACATCACGACGCTGTCCCAGCGCGGGCTTCGGGAGCCGCGCAAGAAGATCGGTGTGGTGTTTCAGGATCCGGGCTCGTCGCTGAACCCGCGCTGGCCGATCGGGCAGGCCATCGGTGAGCCGCTGGCGTTGCACACCTCGTTGTCCAAACAGCAGCGCCAGGCCCGGGTCGAGGATCTGCTTGCCCGGGTGGACCTGTCGCCGGCGCTGCGCAATCGCTATCCGCATCAGCTTTCCGGCGGGCAGCGTCAGCGAGTTGGTATCGCCCGGGCGCTGGCGTTGGAGCCGGCCCTGGTGATCGCAGACGAACCGACCTCGGCGCTGGATGTGTCGGTGCAGGCCAAGGTATTACGGCTGTTGCGTGAACTGCAGGCCGAACACGGCTTTGCCTGCCTGTTCATCAGCCACGACCTGGCGGTCGTCGAGGAGCTTTCCGACCGGATCGCGGTGATGCGGTCCGGGCAGTTGGTCGAGTCCGGGCCG
>CAYPTG010000130.1:0-6900 GCA_964413455.1 uncultured Mycobacterium sp.
GACCCGGGCCTGGCCCTGCCGGTGGTGTCCGCGGTGACGGTGTGGACCAACGTCGGCTATGTCGCACTGTTCTTCCTGGCCGGCATCCTGGCGATCCCGCCGTCGATCCACGCCGCCGCCCGCATCGACGGCGCCACCTCCTGGCAGCGGTTCTGGCGAATCACCCTGCCGATGCTGCGGCCGACGTTCTTCTTCGTGTCGGTCACCGGTGTGGTCAGCGCCGCACAGGTCTTCGACACCGTGTACGCACTGACCGGGGGCGGCCCGGCCGGGCGCACCGACCTGGTGGCGCACCGCATCTACGCTGAGGCATTCGGCGCGGCGGCCATCGGGCGGGCAGCGGTGATGGCGATGGTGCTGTTCGTCATCCTGGTGGGCGTTACCTTGGTGCAGCACTTGTATTTTCGGCGGCGGGTCAGCTATGACCTCACCTAAGTTGCGACTGGGTAGCTCCCGACTGATCTACGTGGGCCTGGTGATCGCCGCGGTGCTGACCGTCGCACCGTTCGCCCTGGGGTTGTTGACGTCGTTCACCTCGGCCCGCCAATTCGCCACCGGCACACCACTTTCGCTGCCGAAGCCGCCCACGTGGGAGAACTACACTGCACTGGGCGGCGCGGGATTCGGCCGGGCTCTGGCGGTCACCGCGTTGATGACCGCGGTCATCACCGTTGGGCAGCTGACTTTCTCGGTGCTGGCCGCCTACGCGTTCGCCCGGCTGGAGTTCCCCGGACGGGATGCCCTGTTCTGGGTGTATGTGGCCACCCTGATGGTTCCGGCGACAGTGACGGTGGTTCCGCTGTATCTGATGATGGCCCAACTCGGTCTCCGCAACACCTTCTGGGCGCTGGTGTTGCCGTTCGTTTTCGGCTCGCCGTACGCGATCTTCCTGCTGCGCGAGTATTTCCGCTCGATCCCCAAGGACTTGCTCAACGCCGCACGCATCGACGGCGCCAACACCCTCGACGTCATCGTCCATGTGGTGCTCCCGGCCAGCAAGCCGATCCTGGCCACGCTGACGCTGATTACCGTTGTGTCGCTGTGGAATAGCTTCAGGGGCCCGGTTGTGATCACCAGCGGCGGACGGTGGCGGGTGTTGACGGTGGCCACCGCCGGGCTGCAGTCGCAGTACAACGCGCAGTGGACGCTGGTGATGGCCGCCACCACCGTGGCGATCGTCCCGCTGGTGGTGCTGTTCGCGGTGTTCCAGCGCCACATCGTCCGGTCGATCGTGGTGACGGGGCTGAAATGATGCACCGACCCCGGTCCTCCACGCTGGCGCTGGCCGCGCTGCTGGCCGTGGTGCTGCTGCTAGCTGGGGCGGTGGCGCTGCTGGGGCGCACGTCGGACCCGGCCGGCAAGACCGTGGTGACCGTACGGCTGTGGGACGACAAAGTCGCCGCCGCCTACCGGGAGTCGTTCGCCGCGTTCAGCCGCGAACATCCCGACATCGAGGTGCGCACCACCCTGGTGTCCTACGCCAGCTACTTCGACACCCTGCGCACCGACGTCGCCGGCGGCGGGGCCGACGACATCTTCTGGATCAACAACCTGAACTTCGCCGAATACGCCGACAGTCACCGGTTGATGCCGATTACCCCGTCGGCCGACTGGGAGCCCTCGGTGATCGGTCAGTTCACCCGCGGTGGCGTGCTGTGGGGGGTGCCACAGCTGACCGACGCCGGGATCGCGCTGTACTACAACGCTGAACTGCTGGCGTCCGCCGGTATCACCCCGGCCGAATTGGGCTCCGCCCGTTGGGATCCCGACCCGGCCAAGGACACGCTGCGGCCGATGCTGGCCCGGCTCACCGTCGACGCGGCCGGACAGCCCGGCACCACAGCGGGATTCGACCCGCGCCGGGTACGGCAGTGGGGTTACAACGCCGCCAACGACCTGCAGGGCATCAACCTCAACTACATCGGCTCGGCGGGCGGGGTGTTCAGCGACGGTGACCGGTTCGCCTTCGACAACCCGGCGGCGGTGGCCGGGCTGCGCTACGTCGTCGACCTGATCAACACCGACCACGTCGCACCACCAGCGTCGGACACCAACGACAACGGCGATTTCTCCCGCAACCAGTTCCTGTCCGGGCGGATGGCGGTCTTCCAGTCCGGCACCTACAACCTGGCTCAGGTCGCCGGGCAAGCCCAGTTCGACTGGGGCGTGACGATGTTGCCCACCGGCCCGGCCGGCCGGGTCAGCGTCACCAACGGCATTGTTGCAGCGGGTAATTCAGCTACCCGACACCCCGATGCCGTCCGCGAGCTGCTGGCCTGGATGGGCGGGCGTGGAGCTGAGTTCCTGGGCCGCAGCGGCGCCGCCATTCCTGCGGTGATCTCCGCCCAGCAGAGCTACCTGGACTACTGGTCGGCCAAAGATGTCGACGTCGCGCCGTTCTTCGCGGTGCTCGACGGCCGTCGGATCACCGCGCCCGGCGGCACCGGGTTTGCCGCGGGTTTTCAGGCAATCAAGCCGTTCTTCGACGAAATGTTCCTGGGCCGCCGCCCGGTCGCCGAAACGTTGGCCGCCGCGCAGCGCGCTGCCAATACCGCTGCGCAGCGGTAGAGCGCTAGACCCGATTGCCCAACTCGACGAAATGTCGCAATCCACTCGCAAAACCACGCCCATTTGTCGGTTTGGGCGGCGCGGCGGCTAGCCTCTCGGGCCCAAACCTTTGATCTCCACCACCAGCGCTACCGCGCACACCGCCGCGCAGATGCCCAGCGCGATCCAGTCGGACCGCCGGGGCCGCGACGGTGCGGCCGAGATCTGCCCGGTGCCGCCGCGGGCGGTGATGGCGTCTCCCATTTCATCGGCCCGCCGCAGCGCCACCGTCACCCCCGCGGCCAGCAGATCGACCAGCTCGGTCATCCAGCGGCGCCGCTGGGCCCGGCCGTCCGGTGCCAACGGCCGTGGCCGCAACCGGCGTGCCGCGTAGAGCAGCCGGAACTCGTCGATCAGCATCGGGAAGGACCGCAGCGCCAGGGCCAGCGTCGCCGCCCAGTCGTCGACCGGGAACCGCAGCCAGCGCAGCGGCCGGCCCAGCGTCGCAACCGCCGGGGCGACGTCGGCGACGTTGGTGGTCCACGACACCATCGCCCCCAGCGCCAGCAGCACGATGGACAGCGCGGTGAACCGCAGGAACTTCAGCAGCCCGCCCACCGGCAGCTCATAGGCCCCCAGGTGCAGCACCGGGTCGCCGCCGCCGAGCGCCGCGGTGACCGCACCGAGCAGGAGCAGCAGCCACAGCCAGCGCGGTATCGACGGCACCACCCCGCGCGGGATATGCGCCAGAAAGATCGCGACGGCCACCAGCAGCCCCATCAGGCCGATCGCCGCCCATCCGGGGTAGAACGACAGCAGCAGCGAAATGACCAGCACCACAATGATTTTGGTGCCAGCCCACAGCTCGTGGATGACCGATGTGCCGGGCACCGGGCGCAGCAGCACCACCGGGCGGCGCTGCCGGGAGCGGCTCACCCGACACCTCCGGCTGGCGCCGCGGCTGCCAGCACACCCCGGTCCAGGTGCAGGGTGCGCGGGCACAGCTCCTCGAGCCCGGCGAAGTCATGGGAGATGACGATGACGGTCAGCCCGGCGTTGCGGCGCAGGTCGGTCAGCAGCCGCACCAGGCCGCGCTGGCTGCTGGCGTCCAGACCGGCCAGCGGCTCGTCGAGGATCAGCGCCTGCGGCCAGCGGGCCAACAGTCCGGCGATCACCACCCGGCGCATCTGGCCGCCGCTGAGCTGGTCGACGCGCCGGCGGGCCAGCGACCCGTCCAGCCCGACGGTGGCCAGCGCCGAAACCACTCGGCCGGTGTCGTACGGCGAAAACCCTGCCGCCGACGCGACTTCCAGGTCCACCCGACTGCGCAGCAGTTGCAGCCGGGCGGCCTGGAAGGCGATCGCCACATCGCCCACATGGTCGTGCGCCGGCCGGCCGCGCACCAGACACGATCCGGTGGTCGGGGTGGTCAGCCCGGCCATGATCCAGGCCAACGTCGACTTGCCGGAGCCGTTGCCGCCGTGGATCAGCAGGCCGTCACCCTCGTTGACGGTAAAGCTGACGTCGCGCAGCGCAGTCTTGGCCCACGGTGTACCGCTGGCGTATTCGTGTCCGACGCCGTGCAGTTGCAGCACCGGCAAGCCGCCACAGGACACCGATGCGACCACCGGGGCGGGGGCAAGCGACGACGCCGCAGTGGCCGTCACCGCGGGTGCGGGCGCATGGGAGACCATCACCATGTTGTCCGCTGAATCACTGAGACTGATTGTGCGGTCGGCGGTTTCGGCTTCGTTGTTGTAATGCGTGATGTGCACCAGCGCCATCCGGTGGTGCTGGGTGAGGCCGGAGAGGACGTCGAGCAGACCGTCGCGGCCCTGTTGGTCGACCATCGTGGTGACTTCGTCGGCGATCAGCATCGAGGGCTGGCGGGCCAGCGCGGCGGCGACCGCAAGCCGCTGCATCTCACCGCCGGACAGCCCGCCGGTGCTGCGCTCGGCCATCCCGGACAGCCCGACTTCGTCGAGCAGCCGGTCGACGTCGGTCTGGGTACCCGGCGGCAGCCCCCACACCACGTCGTCGGCGACCCGGGTGCCCAGCACCTGACTTTCCGGGTGCTGCATGATCACCGCCGTGCCACCGAGCCGGCCGAGGCCGACCGCGCCCGGGCGCTCGATGCGGCCCGACGTCGGCGCCCGCCCGCACAGCAGCAGCATCAGCGTGGTCTTGCCGGAGCCGTTAGCTCCGGTGACAGCCAAGTGTTCACCGGCATCCACGGTCAGCGTCAGCGGCCGCAGCGCGTCGTGATCGGCGCCGGGGTAGCGGAACCGGGCGTCAGTCAGCCGGACCGGCACCGGCCCTATCGGGCCGGAATCGGTCGTCATCTCCAGCTTGTGCACGTCCGGGATACCGCGCAGCCGTTCCAGCACCCGCGACAGCGCCCACCAGCCGACGATCGACACCAGCATCATCGAAAAAATCGAGTAGGCCATGATCAGCACCGGCCAGTAGTGCAGGGCCAGGCCGAACAACGCCCGGGTCTGCTGGGCCGACTCGCGGAACACCGGAAACTGCGACATCGCCGTCACCACGCCGTCGACGTTGGCGGTGATCGCCTCGAACGTCAGCGTCCGCAACCGCACCAGGACAGTCAGCACGGCGATGATGCCCAGGCCGTTGACCACACCGGCGATGATGGACACCGCGATCATCGACAGGGCTCCGCCGTGGCGGCGTTTGATGATGCCGGTCGCGCCGCCGACGTAGGCGCAGTTCAGCACGATCATGAAGCCGCTGATGCCGGCGATCAGAAACGCGACGGTGCTGGCGGCGAACCCGGCCGCCAGCAACACCCGCAGCCGGTAGCGGTAGCCCAGTAGCCCCATCGGAACGGTCACCAGCAGCGACAGCGCCCCGGCGAACGGCACCACCACCGACATGATGGCCAGCGCCGCGCTAAGCGCCCCCATCACCGCGGCCTGAGCCGTTTCCACCGGCGTCAACCCGCGGGGCGAACCTGTCACATCCACACCAGAGCCTTATCGTCTTCCCGCGGTTTGGCCAACGGGTGACTGCGGCCGAGCAGGTTGCCGGTGACGGTACTGCAGATCCGGTACATCGGGATGTCGAAGACCCGGTTGCGCATCGGCGTCTCGATGAAGCCGCCGAACCGTTCGGCGACGACGAAGGTGATCAGCAGCAGGATACCGACCACCAGGCTGCCGATATGGTTCTGGTCAGCGGCATCGAGCCTGTTGAACGCCATCAGCCCGAAGAACCAGGCCAGCGCGCGGATGAAGAAGTCGTAGTGCAACGGTATCGGTTCGTTGCGGATGCGTTCCAGACCGCTCTGGGCGGTGGCCGCCCCGGTGTTGGCGGTCATCAGCACCAGCCGGGCCGGCTCGTCGACATGCCCGCCGCACACCAACTGCGCAACCTCGGCGGCCTGACGGTTGAGCAGGTCGGTGGAGTCCGCGTCGGCCGGATCGTCGGTCAGCTCGATCACCCCGGGCAGTGGCGGGACTCCGCGCATCTCGGCGGCCAGCTGCCAACAGTAGCGGACCTGGCGGCGGCGCATCCGGTCCAGGATCGGCGTCATCTCCGGCGACCCGGTATCGACCGAACTCAGGCCGTTGTGCATGGTCCTGGAGCTGATGATGATGCCGCCCCACAGGGTGCGCGCCTCCCACCACCTGTTGTAGGCGGTGGTATTGCGGAAGCCGATGAAGACCGACGCCGCGATGCCGAGAACCGACAGCACCGCAGCGGCGTATTCGTTTTGACTGGCGTCCGGGACCGGCATCAGCAGGCCGACCAGGATCGCGACCCCCAGCAGCGTATAGCGCAGTTCCCACAGCACCAGAGCGATGACCTTGACCGGGCCCAACCGCCCGACGCTGCGGATCACGCCATCACACCTATTGGGCGCAACTGATCAGGGCCAGCTTTTCGCATTCGGCAGGGTAACGCCGGGGGCAATCGGGTTGTTGGCCAGGTAGCCCAGGCAGGTTCCGATCCGGCCCGGCATGCAGGGACCGCCGCCGATGGTGGGCGATCCGCTGCCGGCCATCTGCCAGCAGTTACCAGAGGTGGGGTCGGCCATATAGCCGGCGGCGCAGTTCTGGCCGGGGCTGGACGGCACCGGCGGTAACGCCTGAGCCGGCGCGACGGCGAATACGAAGGCCGCGGCAGCGCCGACCAACACTGTGGGGATCAGTGCTGAGGCTCTGCGCCGGGGGTTCATCGTCTGATTCTCCGTCGGTCGAAGTGGAACTCGCCGCTTGAGCCTACCGCTCACAGGCGGCGTTCCCTGATGTTGCTGAGTCAGCCGGTCAAATTGCTGCTCCCCCGGATGGACTCGAACCATCAACCGCCCGATTAACAGTCGGGAGCTCT
>CAYPTG010000131.1:0-6897 GCA_964413455.1 uncultured Mycobacterium sp.
GGCGGCTCGTCGGTGCCGAACCACTGGCGTCGGCTCGCGATCTGTTGGGAGCTGGCGGCCCAGCACGGCGTGGCGATGGCCGTCCTGATGCGGGCCGCACACCGCGATGCCGTCGAACGGCTGCGTTTCGCCGACCGTATCCAGGCTTCACTGGCCGGAGCCCGGGCGACCGCCGTCATCCTCGGGATGCTGCCGCTACTCGGTGTGCTGCTCGGCCAGCTGGTCGGGGCCCACCCGGTCGGCTTTCTGCTCGGCGGTGGATTGGGCGGGGTTCTGCTGGTGATCGGGGTGGGTTTGATCTGCGTCGGGCTGGCCTGGGCCGACCGCATCATCGGACGGTTGGTGCCATGACTACCGCCGCGCTGTTGCTGGCCGCCGCCCTGATACTGATCGGCGGGCCTCGGGTGGCTTGGCCGCCAGCCGGCGCGGAGCCCACGCGGTGCCACCGCGATCCGGAAACCCCCACCGGTACTGACCCTTTCGCCTTCGCCTCGGCGATGGACGTGTTCGCGGTGTGCCTGTCGTCGGGGCTACCGATAGCCGCGGCGGCCTCTGCCACCGCCCCCATTGCTCCCGCCTCGTTGGGCGCAATGTTGAGCCGGGCCGCCGACCTACTGGCGCTGGGCGCCGACCCGGATGTCACCTGGGCGCAGCCCGACGGCACCGACGACTGCTGTGGGGCTCTGGCCAGGCTGGCGCGCCGTTCCGCATCGTCGGGCAGCGCGCTGGCCGACGGGGTGGCCGAACTGGCCGAGCAGTCGCGCCAGGACTCCGCGCACGCCGCGACCGCGGCCGCCGAACGGGCCGGAGTGTTGATCGCCGGGCCGCTAGGCCTGTGCTTCCTGCCGGCATTCGTCTGCCTGGGCATCGTGCCGGTGGTGGCGGGGCTGGCCGGACAGATCTTCGGGGCGGGACTGCTATGACCGCACCTGAGGCTGAGAAGTCAGTGACATCATCACCTGAAAGGAAAAACCATGTTGCACAATATGATTCGAGTTGTTCGCCATCGCCTGACACTGCTGGCAGCCGACGAGGCCGGGATGAGTACCGTCGAATACGCGATCGGCACCGTGGCGGCCGCGGCCTTCGGGGCCATCCTCTACAGCGTGGTGACCGGCGATTCGATCGTCGGCGCGCTGACCAACATCATCAACCGGGCGCTCACCACCCGGGTGTAGCCGACGATGCCGGATTCAGCACCGTCGAAGCCGCATTGGGCATCGCCAGCCTGGTTGCCGTGCTCATCCTCGGCATCGCAGGCATCACCGCCGTCGCCATGCAGGTGCGCTGCGTCGACGCGGCGCGCGAAGCCGCCCGGTTGGCGGCCCGCGGCGACGGCGCCGGCGTGGCCAGTGCCCGAACGGTGGCCCCACCGGGGGCTGCGGTGGAACTACGCCGCGACGGTGGTTACATCGTCGCCCGGGTCAGTGGCCGCTCACCGGTGCTGCCCGGCATCGTCATCGTCGGGGAGGCCATCTCGGCCGCCGAACCGGGCCGGTGACGACCGCGGGTCGGTGACCGTACTGGCCGCGGTCCTGATCGTGGTGCTGACCACCGTGATGCTGGGAGGTGTGCGGCTCGGGTCCGCTGTGGTGGCCCGGCACCGCGCCCAATCGGTTGCCGACCTGGCGGCCCTGGCCGCGGCCGCGCAGCTTCCGGTCGGTGCCGATGCGGCATGCCGCACAGCGCGGACACTGGCCAGCGCCATGCGGACGACAGTGCGCGGATGCGACATCGCCCAACTCGACGTCGTGGTCACCATCAACGCCACGGTCGGTGGGTGGGTCGGTGCCCAGGCTCAGGCCGCGGCCCGCGCCGGCCCCCGTTAACGCCCAAACCGACAAATGGGCGTGGTTTTGCGAGTGGATTGCGCCATTTCGTCGACTTGGGCAATCGGCTCAATCGAGAACGGTGTCGGCGGCGGTGTCCGGAGCCTCGGACACCTCCGCCGGCGGGGCCTCTTCGACGGTCTCGACGGTCTCCCTCAAATTGAGGGCACGTCCGACCACATGCTCGGTGCCGTCCTCGTCGGTCTCCAGCAAGGTGCGCGCACACCAGCCCAGCCGATGCGCAACGCCGTCGAGATCGGTGAAATCCCATGTCGTGCAATACGTCTTGCCGGGCTCGGCCTTGGTGCTCCAGGACAGCACCTCGGATTTGGTGGGATCGAGACCGCCGCCAGGCAGATATTCGGCGAAGGTTCCGCCGGCCGCGGGCTCCTGAGTCGCCATGCCGGAATTGGCGAGGTACTCGGCGGTGGCCGAGCCCTCCCCGGTGGCCGGGTCCCACTTCAACAAACCGGGGACCGGCCGCTCCGGCGGCTCCACATCGGTGCGACCGCACCAGACATGTACGGCGTGGATCCGGCCGTCAGTCATCTGCACCGGCTCGGTCCGGATGACCCGCTTGGTCTTCGGGGTAATGCTCGCCAACCCGATACCGGACGCGACGGTCTCGGCGATTGCTGTCTGGATTGCCGCGCGGTTCGGGTTACGACGCAAGAAATCGATGAGTGTCACAAAATCTTGCATTTGCCGAGCGTGGGCGACGACGACCGGTTGGTCGCCGAGTGTCTCCACCAGCAGCCAGTCCTCGGTCACCGGCTCAGCTTAACGGTGGTTGGCCGTCGAAGGCGCGGCCTAGATTCCGGGAGGATTTGCTGGAAGAAATTTTCGTGGTCAATTACCGATGTTTTCGTAGTCAAATAAAGTGCCGGGGCGGTCGGCACCGGAATTGCGGGAAGTGGCCCCAACAAGCTATTTTCAGGTAGTTCGGTTCTGAACACACCGGCCGGTGCGGGTTATCCGACCCGGACTGCGCGTTCGGTGGACGGCTTTGCCGCGGTCGTTGACCGTGGCAAAGAAGCGGAAAGTTCAGACGACGGTTGCGCGTGGATGGTCATGACCCGATCGCGGCTGTCGATCGCATTTCGAGGGGTCGATCGGCCGCCGCGGGGTCAGGGCTCACCGGGTTGCGAGTTGAGCCAGCACAATGTCCAGCACCGTGACCGCACCGGCCTTGTCCAGCGGTTCGTTGCCGTTACCGCATTTCGGTGACTGCACACACGACGGGCAACCAAGGGGGCATTCGCAGGCCTGGATCGCGTCCCGGGTCGCCCGCAGCCAGGTCGACGCCAACCGGTACCCACGCTCGGCGAACCCGGCGCCGCCGGGGTGACCGTCGTAGACGAACACCGTCGGTAGTCCGGCGTCGACGCATACCTTCTTCAGGCCACCGTTATCGCCGCGTTCGCTGCTGGCCACCAGCGGCAGCAGCCCGATGTCCGCGTGTTCGGCGGCATGCAGTGACCCGGCCATTCGCACTGTGTCGATTCCACTGTCCTGCAACGCATCCGGGTCAATCGTGTACATCACGGCGGTGGTCGGCAGCACCCGTTCGGGCATGTCCAGCTCAATGAAGTCGATGACCTCACCGGAGCCGACCCGCCGCAGATAGCCGATCACCCGGTGGGAGACCGACACCGGGACAAGCCCCAGCGTCACCGCGCCGTGCCGCACCCGTTCACCGTCACCGGTGACCGTGATGTCGGTGAGTTCCCGGGCGAACGTCGAATATCCCGGGTCCTCGGCGTGCACGAAGGCCACCCGGTCGTCGAGATCCAGCGAGTCCACCAGATAGCACTCACCCTGGTGCAGATACACCGCGCCGGGATGCACCGTGGCCGGTGCCTGGCCGGCGTCGGTGCTGCCCAGCAGCCGTCCGGTGCCGGACTCCACGATGGCGACCTGGCCGCCGGCCGATCCGCGGATGTCGACGTTCGGATGCGGGTCCAGCCCCGGCGCCGGGAAGTACTGCCCGCCGCGGTGCCGCAGCAGGCCGTCGTCGACCAGACCTTCGGCCACCGATCCGGCCTGCCAGGCCAGCACTTCGGCCTCCGACAGCGGCAATTCGGTTGCCGCACAGAGTAGTTGCGGACCCATCACGTAGGGGTTGGCCGGGTCGGTCACCACCCGCTCCACCGGCCTACCGAGCAGCGCCTCGGGGTGATGCACCAAATAGGTGTCCAACGGGTCGTCGCGGGCTACCAGCAGCACCAGCGCACCCTGCCCCCGTCGTCCACACCGGCCGGCCTGTTGCCAGAACGAGGCGACGGTGCCCGGAAAGCCGGCCAGCACCACCGCGTCCAGCCCGGAGATGTCGATACCCAGCTCCAACGCGTTGGTGGCGGCCAGCCCGCGCAACTGCCCATCGGCCAGCGCCCGCTCCAACTCCCGCCGGTCTTCGGCCAAATAGCCGGCCCGATACGACGCCACCGTGTCCCGCAGCGCCGGTGCGATATCGGCCAGCCGGGAGCGGGCGCCCAGCGCGGTGAGCTCCGCGCTGCGCCGGGACCGCACGAAGGTCAGCGTCCGGGCGCCTTCGGCGATCAGGTCGGCCATCATCCGGGCCGCGTCGAACCCCGCCGGCCGGCGCACCGGGGCGCCGTTCTCTCCCCGCACGTCATAGCGCAGCTCCGGCTCCCACAACGCGATGGTCCGGGCACCCTGCGGGGAGCCGTCGTCGGTGACCTCGGCCACCGGCCGACCGATCATCGCGGTGGCCGTCTGACCGGGGTCGGCGGTGGTGGCGCTGGCGAAGATCACGGTGGGGCCCGACGAGCCGGGTGCTGCGTAGCGGTCGCACAGCCGTAGCAGCCGGCGCAGCACCATCGCCACGTTGGAACCGAAGATTCCCCGGTAGTAGTGGCACTCGTCGAGCACCACGTAGCGCAGCCCGCGCAGGAATACCGCCCAGCGGGCGTGGTTACCCAGCAGCGACAGGTGCACCATGTCCGGGTTGGTGAACAGCCATCG
Source organism: uncultured Mycobacterium sp. (assembly GCA_964413455.1). Lineage (GTDB taxonomy): Bacteria > Actinomycetota > Actinomycetes > Mycobacteriales > Mycobacteriaceae > Mycobacterium. The sequence continues at coordinate 4,815 of CAYPTG010000131.1, forward strand.
GGAGCGGTCCCGGGCGAACCGGCGCACCTCGGCGCCGGTGTCCCCGTCATAGGCGGTCGGTGCGGCATCCCGCAGGCTGGGCACCGCTGCGCTCAGCGCATGCGCGCTGCGCAGCTGATCGTGTCCCAGCGCCTTGGTCGGCGACAGATACAGCGCTCTGGCCCGCCGGTCGCGAGCCAGAGCATCCATGATCGGCAGCTGGAAGGCCAGCGACTTGCCCGATGCGGTGCCGGTGCTGATCACCACGTCGCGCCCGGAGTGCGCCAGATCGGCCGCTTGGACCTGATGCGACCACGCCGCGGTGATCCCGCGGGCACCCAGCGCGTCCAGGATCTCCGGATGCAGCCAGGACGGCCAATCGGCGGCCTGGGCGCCGCGCGCCGGGATTTCCTCGACGTGCAGCAATGACGTCGGGTACGCGTCTCCGGCGCTCCCGCAGGCGGCGGCCAGCAGCTCGGTGCCGAAATTCACCACGTCTGCGCACCTCTCTTTCCTGATCGCGGAGACATCGGCACTAAGGGAATTCTCGCCGAGACCTGTTCTAACCGTCCCGGACGTGGTTGGATGAGGGCGGTCGCAGCTTCTGTGTTCGTGTCTCCACAATCGCAGGATCGTTGTTGCGGGCGCGTTTCCTGCGAGGGTCTGTAGGTCGGCTCAGTTCCGACGAAGCCACGAAGGTTTAGCGGTCGGAACCGGCCCGGTCTGCTCCGAACATCGGTAGACCGCACCCGGAAAGAAGTTAGGAAAGTACGAAAAATGCCACAGGGAACTGTGAAGTGGTTCAACGCGGAGAAGGGCTTCGGCTTCATCGCTCCGGAGGACGGCTCCGCCGACGTTTTTGTCCACTACACGGAGATCCAAGGGTCGGGCTTCCGCACCCTGGAGGAGAACCAGAGGGTTGAGTTCGAGGTGGGCCAGAGCCCCAAGGGCCCGCAGGCCACCGGCGTCCGCGCCGTCTGACCGACAGCTATTCAGTAGGACACCCCCGCCCGCCCCGCCCGGGGCAAGGCGGGGGTGTCTTGTTCTTTCCCGCACCGCTAAACGCTTACTGTCAAATCCGTGACCCAGCTGTCGTTCTTCTCCGCCGAGTCGGTGCCGCCCGCGGTCACCGACTTGACCGGGGTACTCGCAGCGGCCGGTCAAGTGGTGACGATCGGCACCGGGGCGCGGCTCTCGGTGGTGGTGGACGAGGTCTGGCGGGCGGCCGCACTGGCCGAGATGGTGGTGGCCGCCGGGCTGCAAGCCGAAATTACTCAGACCGAGGAGGACACCCCGCTGGTGCGCACCGCCGTCGACTCCCGTCTACTCGGCATCGCCGCGAACTGGACCCGTGGGGCGGTCAAGACCGTCCCGTCGGCCTGGCTGCCCGGGGCCCGCGAGCTGCGGGCCTGGATACTGGCCGCCGGCGCCCCCGACGCGGACCGGTACCTGCTCGGTTTGGACCCGCACGCCCCGGACACCCATTCCCCGCTCGCCTCGGCGTTGATGCGGGTCGGGATCGCACCGACCTTGATCGGCACTCGCGGGGGACACCCGGCGCTGCGGATCAGTGGCCGACGCCGGCTGTCTCGGCTGGTCGAGTCGGTGGGAGACGCCCCGGACGGGGCCGAGGCTTCGGCGGCGTGGCCCCGGGTGTGAGAGCCAACGCACGCCGGCCCGGTTTGCATAGGCTGGCATATGGGTGCGAAATTGTGATGCCCGTGGGGTTAATCCATAGGGCTGGCTATACGAAGTGGAGCGTAAGCGCAGTTGGCTGAGGACGACCGCGGCAGCGGCACCCGTAACAACGGCAGCGTCCGGCGGCTCGTCATCGTCGAGTCGCCTACTAAAGCACGCAAAATTGCCGGTTACCTGGGCCGCAACTACGTCGTCGAATCCTCCCGCGGGCATATCCGCGACCTGCCCAAGGGCGCAGCCGACGTCCCCGCCAAATACAAGACCGAGAAGTGGGCCCGACTCGGGGTCAACGTCGACAGCGATTTCGAGCCGCTCTACGTCGTCAGCCCGGATAAGAAAGCCACGGTCAGCGAGCTCAAGAGCCTGCTCAAGGAGGCCGACGAACTCGTCCTCGCGACGGACGAGG
>CAYPTG010000132.1:0-6815 GCA_964413455.1 uncultured Mycobacterium sp.
ATCAGCCGGATGGTGTGCGCCAGTGACGAAGGCCCCGCGCCCAATTGGACCAGCGCGGAGACCACGTCGTGGTCCAGCGAGCGCGGATACACCTGCCCAACGCTGTCCAGCACGGCCGCGAAACCGAGGTGCTCGGCGATCCGGCGCTCCAGTTCGGCCAGCCGGCCGGCGTCACCGTCGAACAGGTCGAGCATGTCCTGGGCGGTGCCCATCGGACCCTTGATACCGCGCAGCGGGTAGCGGTCCAGCAGTTCACGGACCCGGGTCAGCGCGATCAGGGTCTCCTGCGCCGCGGAGGCGAACCGCTTGCCCAGCGTGGTGGCCTGGGCGGCGACGTTATGGCTGCGCCCAGCCATAACCACGTCGCGGTAGCCGGCGGCCCGGTCGGCTAGCCGCGCAACAACCGCGACGCCGTGGTCGTGTACGAGTTCCAGCGACCGGCGGGTCTGCAGCTGCTCGACGTTTTCGGTCAGGTCGCGGCTGGTCATTCCCTTGTGCACGTGCTGGTGGCCGGCCAGCGCGTTGAACTCCTCGATGCGGGCCTTGACGTCGTGGCGCAGTACCCGCTCACGGGCCGCGATGGAATCCAGGTCGACCTGTTCGATCACCCGCTGGTAGTCGTCGAGGGCGGCGTCGGGGACGTCGACGCCCAGTTCGCGTTGCGCCCGCAGCACCGCCAGCCACAGCTGGCGCTCGGCGACGATCTTGGCCTGCGGCGACCAGATGGCCACCATCTCGGTGCTGGCGTACCGGTGGGCCAGAACGTCGGGGATGGCGGCGGAACCGGTCACGGGCCACCAGCTTACGGTTCGTCGGCGCCCGCGCCGGTCAGACCCGATCGTCCATCGGCGCCAACACGTCGATCACGTCGACCAGGGTGGCGCGCACGCTCTCCCGCGGACCGTCGGCGTCGTCGACCAGGGCGGAGACCACCGCACCGAACACCGAGTACAGCAGCGCGGTCATCAAGTCGGCGCGCGCCCGCCGGCCGGATCGCATCATCGCCTCGCTGACCGCCTCAAGCCGCTGCTGGAACAGCCGCCGCTCGACACCGCGCAGGGCCGGGTGCCGGGCGCAAGCGATGTAGCGCTCGTAGCGGGAGATCAGCTGGTCGCGGTCCGGGTCTCCGGTGAGCAGATCGACCAGCAGGTCCGCGGCGGCTTCGGCGCCGCGCCGGCGCCGGGGCAGGGCCTGCACCCGGTCGCGCAGTTCCACCGACTCGGCGGTCCCCAGCAGGGTGACGGCGTTCTCGATCAGCTCTTCCAACGACGAAAAGTAGTAAGTGGTCGACGCCAGCGGAAGCCCCGCCCGGTCGGCTACCGCACGATGCCGCACCGCCTCGAATCCGCCCTCGCACAACAATTCAGCGGCCGCACAGACCAGCGCATAGCGCCGGCGCTCCCCCTTCGGCGTCACCGCTGCGGTCATCTCCGTCATGCTGCCAGCCACACCACATGGCGCATCGGGGATTGCCGGAAGAAGTGCAGTGCCAGGATGGCCGCATAACGGCGGTGGCAGGATGACCGCATGCCGAACCCCACCCGACGCGCGGCGCTGCGGCTGGCCGCCGGTGCTGCCGGCGCCACGGCGCTGGGGGCGCTGGGCGCGTTGACCCGGCCAGCCGCCGGCCGGGCCGACCCCGCAACCACCGCCGCCGCACCCACCATGGTGACCGGATCGTTCGTCTCGGCCGCCCGCGGCGGTGTGCCGACCAACTGGGCGATCGCCCGTCCGCCCGGGCAGACCCAGCCGCTGCGGCCGGTCATCGCGCTGCACGGCAAGGGCAGCGACGCAGCGTCGGTGATGGCCGGCGGCGTGGAGGGCGGCCTGGCTCAGGCGGTGGCTGCCGGCTTGCCACCGTTCGCGGTGGTGTCCGTCGACGGTGGCGGCAGCTATTGGCACCGGCGTGCCTCCGGCGAGGACGCCGGCGCGATGGTGCTCGGTGAATTGCTGCCGATGCTCGGCGAGCAGGGTCTGGACACCTCGCGGGTGGGCTTCATCGGCTGGTCGATGGGCGGCTACGGCGCGCTGCTGCTCGGTGCACGGCTGGGCCCGGCCCGAACCGCGGCGATTTGTGCGGTCAGCCCGGCGTTGTGGCTGAGCTCCGGCGCGACGGCCCCGGGCGCCTTCGACGGGCCGGAGGATTTCGCGGCCAACAGCGTGTTCGGGCTGCCGGCGCTGGGGTCGATCCCGATCCGGATCGATTGCGGCACCAGCGATCCGTTCTACGACGCCACCAAGGCGTTCATCGCCCAGCTGCCGAATCCGCCGGCCGGCGGGTTCTCCCCCGGCGGCCACGACGGCGGGTACTGGAGTTCGCAGCTGCCCGCCGAGATCGCGTGGCTGGCGCCGCTGCTGACGGCGTGAAGCTCAGACGATCTTGATGGTGTCCAGGAACGCCGCAGCGTAGTCGGCGTCGCCGGTGATGCTGACGTCCTGATCGCGCCAGTTCGCCCGTCCGGTGCCCCACTGCGGGAATTCCAGCGCCACACCGGTGATCCGGGCGGCCGCGGGCGTGCCGCGCAGCGGTGTCACCGCACCGGAGGTTTCCACCCACCATGAGCCGCCGCCGAGCCCGGTGAAGGTGAGCTCCAGCGGCCGATCCAGCCACGGCGGCCGGGCCGCGGCGAGCTGGCTTGCCAGCACCGCGGTCATCCACTCCAGCACCGCGGCCATCCGGTTGGCGTCGGTTCCCGGGAGCGAGCGCCCCAAAGCCGGTGCCATGTCGTGACGCAGATGGGTGTGGTGATCGAAGACCAGCGCGCTGAGCAGCAGCCGCATCGGGAAACGCCCGATTTCGGCCAACGGCAACCGGACCCGGCCCAGCGGGGTGCCCACCACCGCCGGGATGACGGCACCGAAAGCCCTACTCCACCTTCGGTATTCGGCCAACACCTCGGCCGGCGGACGGTCCCGGCGGGCGGCGACCAGCTGGTCGTTGAGCTGCTCCATGTCGTCACTTCGCATGATGGTCAGCACCTGCGGGGTGAACATGGCGTGGCAGGCCGAGCCCATGTGCGCCACCACGTCGGCGATGCTCCAGCCCTGCGCCATGCTGTTCATCCGCCAGTCCGCCGGCGCCAGCGAGTTGCAGAACGTCAACACCGAGGCCCGCTCCGCGCGAAACGCCGCCCGCCGGTCCGGTTGACTCACAGAGCGATCCGGCCGTCAGCGGCGGCCAGTGCGATATCGGTGCGGAAATGGCTGCCCGGCAACCGGATTGACGACAACAGCCGGTAGGCGTCCGCACGTGCGGCGGTCAGATCGGCGCCGGTGCCGACCACCGAGAGCACCCGGCCGCCGGCGGATACCACGGCGCCGTCCTCGCGGCGCGCCGTTCCGGCGTGCAGCACGCCGCCGGCTTCGGCGCCGGTGATGACGTCACCCACCCGGGGGCGGCCCGGGTAGTTCTCCGCCGCCAGCACCACGGTGACGGCGTAGCCGTCGCGCCACCGCAACGGGCCGAACTGCGCCAGCGTGCCGGTGGCGGTCGCGTGCAGCAGCTGCCCCAGCGGGGAGTCCAGCAGGGCCAGCACCGCCTGGGTCTCGGGATCGCCGAAGCGGCAATTGACTTCGACCACCGCCGGCCCGTCGGCGGTGATCGCCAGCCCGGCATACAGCAGCCCGGAGAACGGGCAGCCCCTGGCCGCCATTTCGGCGGCCACCGGTTCCACGATGTCGTGCACGATCTGCGATGTCACCCCGTCGGGCAGCCAGGGCAGCGGGGTGTAGGCGCCCATGCCGCCGGTGTTCGGCCCGGCATCTCCGTCGGCGACCCGCTTGAAGTCCTGCGCGGGCAGCAGCGGCACCACCGTGGTGCCGTCGACCAGACAGAACAGCGACACCTCGGGACCGTCCAGGAACGACTCCAAGAGCACCGGGTGGCCGGATTCCAGCAGATCGGCGGCGTGCGCGCGGGCGACGTCACGCTCGGCGGTGACCACCACCCCCTTGCCGGCGGCCAGCCCGTCGTCTTTGACCACCCAGGCCGGCTGCCCGGCAGCCGGACCGAACCGGTCCAGCGCGGCGTCGAGTGCGGCCGGGCTGTCCACCGTCTCACTGCCCGCGGTGCGCACCCCGGCCGCAGTCATCACGTCTTTGGCGAACGCTTTGGATCCCTCGATGCGGGCGGCGTCGGCCGACGGGCCGAAGCAGGCGATGCCGGCGGCCCGCACCGCGTCGGCCACCCCGTGCACCAGCGGCACCTCCGGCCCGATCACCACCAGGTCGGCGCCGACGCGGGTGGCCAGCGCGGTGACGTCCTGGGGTGAGGCGACGTCGACGGCGTACTGGGTGGCCAGCGCGCCGGTGCCGGCGTTGCCGGGTGCCACCGCCAACGATTCGACGGACGGGTCGTTACGCAGGCCCACGAGCAGGGCGTGTTCGCGGGCACCGGAACCGATCACGAGGACACGCACGGTGTCACCCTAGCTAAGCCCAATTGTCTCGCTCCTCCTCCGGCGCGGGCACGCCGGCATCGTCGACTCGACGAGCCCCCTAAGCTGACCGCATGGCGTCGGTCTTCACCATGATCATCAACGGCGATCTGCCCGGCCGTTTCGTGTATGAGGATGACGAGGTGGTCGCCTTCCTGACCATCGAGCCGATGACCCAGGGCCACACCCTGGTGGTGCCCCGGGCCGAAGTGGACAAGTGGCAGGACGTCGAGCCGACGCTGTTTGACAAGGTGATGGACGTCGCGCAGCGCATCGGCAAGGCGGTGTGCACGGCTTTCGGGGCTGACCGCGCCGGGGTGATCATCGCCGGCCTTGAGGTGCCGCACCTGCACGTCCACGTTTTCCCGGCATTCAACCTCACCGATTTCGGCTTCGCGCACGTCGACCGCAACCCGTCACCGGAATCCCTCGACGAAGCACAGGCGAAGATCAAAGCCGCACTGGCGCAGCAGGACTGACACACCGGTCAGCGGCGGCATCCAGTACCCGCGGCAGAGTGACCCGGAAGCGACAGCCCTGACCGGGCGCGGTCGTCACGCTGACACGCCCACCGTGCGCACGCACCAGCGAGTCGACGATGGAGAGCCCCAGCCCGGTTCCACCGCTGGCCCGGGTGCGCGATGTGTCGGTGCGGTAGAACCGCTCGAACACCCGCTGCGCGTCATGCGATTGCATCCCGTGCCCGCAGTCAACGACCTCCAACACGGCGTCGGCGCCGACGGTGCCGACCAGCACCGTGACTGGTCCGTCGGCCGGGGTGTGCTGCAACGCGTTGGCCACCAGATTGCCCAGGATCTGGCGCAGCCGCGCCTCATCACCGAGCACCTCCGGGGTGCCCGGGCCGTCGAGAAATTCCAGGGCGACACGACGCGACGGCGCGATCGACTGGGCGTCGTGCACCGCGTCGCTGGCCAGCGCCAGCAGATCCACCCGGTTGCGTTCCAGCGGACGTTGGGCGTCGAGCTGGGCCAGCAGCAGCAGGTCTTCGACCAGGCCGGCCATCCGCTTTGATTCGCTCTCGATACGCGACATCGACGTCTCCACATCGGCGGTCGCACCTTGTCGGTACAGCTCGGCGAAACCCCGGATGGTGGTCAGCGGCGTTCGCAGTTCATGACTGGCGTCGGTGATGAACCGGCGCATCCGCTCCTCGGAGAGCCGGGCGGTCTCCGCGGAGGCCGCCGAGGATGCCACGGCCCGCTGGATCTGGGCCAGCATCCCGTTCAGCGCCAGTGAAAGCTGACCCACCTCGGTGTTCGGATCACCTTGCGGTACACGGCTTTCCAACTGACCGGCGGCGATCGACGCAGCGGTCTTCTCGACCTCGACCAACGGCTGCAAGCTACGGTGCACCACCCAGTAGCCGGCCATACCGAGGACCAACAGCACCGCCGCCCCAATACCGGCTTGCAGCAGCACCAGCGCACCCACCGTGGACTGCACATCGGAGAGATCCACTGCCACGGTGATCAATTCACCGCCCGGGCTGCGCACCGACACCGCCCGCCACCGGACATGCGAGTCGCCGATCGAGCCGATGGTCACCGGAGTGGGGCCGACGTCGTTGCTTTCCGGCAGCGCGGGTTGAGCCTTGCGGTCGTTGATGGCCATCCACACCTCGCCGTGCGGGCCGACGCCCTGGACGTAGAAGTTCGACGGCGGCATGGCCGGGTTGGGTCCTTGGTCCGGCGGGACCAGTTGACGCGGCTGCTGGGCCCAGCCGGTCGACGCGTCGACCAGCCGCTCGTCGACCCGGTTGATCAGGCTGTGCCGCAGGATCGAGGTCACCGCGACACCGGAGGCCAACAGACCACAGCCGGCCAACAGCAGCATGGCCGCGACCAAGCTGACCCGCAGCGGCAGGGCGCGCAGCGGTCGCAGGGCCATCTCGGGACCGCCCGGCCGGATTACCGGGGCTCCCGCAGCACGTAGCCCACTCCGCGCAGGGTGTGCAGCAGCCGCCGCTCGCCGGTATCGATTTTGCGGCGCAGATAGGACACGTAGGACTCGACCACGTTGACGTCACCGCCGAAGTCGTAGCGCCATACATGGTCGAGGATCTTGGGCTTGCTGAGCACGGTGCCGGCGTTGATCATGAAGTAACGCAGCAGGGTGAACTCGGTGGGCGACAGTGACACCGGCTCACCGGCCTTCCAGGCCTCGTGGGTGTCCTCGTCGAGTTCGATGCCGGCGAACGTCAGTCTCGGATTGCGCGGCTCGTCAGCGGATTTGCCTGCGCGGCGCAGGATTACCCGCAGCCGGGCGACTACCTCTTCCAAACTGAACGGCTTGGTGACGTAGTCGTCGCCGCCCAGGGTCAATCCGGTGATCTTGTCCTGCACGCTATCTCGGGCGGTG
>CAYPTG010000133.1:0-6750 GCA_964413455.1 uncultured Mycobacterium sp.
AGCTGGCCCTGAGTCGCCTCCAGCAACTCCTGCCATGACTTCTCGAACTTGTCCACGCCGTCGTCCTCCAGATGCTTGAACACATCGTCGAGGTCGATGCCGATCTCCTCCAGCGCGCTGAACACCGCCTGGGACTCGACGATGGTGCCGGTGATGGTGTCCCCGGTGACCACACCGTGGTCGGCGACCGCGTCGAGGGTCTTCTCCGGCATGGTGTTCACCGTGTGGGCGGCCACCAGTTCGGTGACGTACATGGTGTCGGAGTAGTCCGGGTTCTTGACCCCGGTGGAGGCCCACAGCGGGCGCTGCACCCGGGCCCCGGCGTCGACCAGCGCCGCGTAGCGCGGGCCGGTGAACACCTCCTCGTAGGCGGCGTAGGCCAGCCGGGCGTTGGCCACGCCGGCCTCACCACGCAGCGCCAGGGCTTCCTCGCTGCCGATGGCTTCCAGCCGCTTGTCAATCTCGGTGTCCACCCGGGAGACGAAAAACGAAGCGACGGAATGGATCTTGGAGATGTCCTGGCCGGCCTGCTGGGCCGCTTCCAGGCCGGCCAGGTAGGCGTCCATCACCTCACGGTGCCGGTCGACCGAGAAGATCAGTGTGACGTTGACCGAAATGCCTTCGGCCAGAACGGCGGTGATCGCCGGCAGACCCGCCTTGGTAGCCGGGATTTTGATCAGCGTGTTGGGCCGGTCGACGATCTTCCACAGCTCGATGGCCTGTTGGACGGTCTTGTCGGTGTCGTGCGCCAGCCGGGGGTCGACCTCGATCGACACCCGCCCGTCGACGCCGTCGGAGGCCTCCCACTGCGGACGCAGCACGTCGCAGGCCTCCCGGACGTCGTCGGTGGTGGCGGTGCGGATGGTGGCGTCGACATCGGCTCCGCGGGAGGCCAATTCGGCTACCTGGGCGTCGTAGGCGGTGCCCTTGGACAACGCGGCCTGGAAGATCGACGGGTTGGTGGTGACCCCGACGATCGACTTGGTGTCGATCAGTTCCTGCAGGTTGCCCGACCGGAGCCGGTCGCGGGACAGGTCATCGAGCCAGACCGAGACGCCGGCCGCGGACAGTGCGGCCAGATTCGGGTTCTGGGCCTTCGTGTTGTCGGCCATGGGGTTCTCCTTTGGGGGTTAGTTATCGACGGCCCGCTCGGCGGCGGCTACCACCGCTTCGGCGGTGAAACCGAACTCGTGGAACAGGGTCTTGTCGTCAGCCGAGGCGCCGTAGTGCTCTATGGAGATGATCTCGCCGGTGTCACCGACGTACTTGTACCAACTCTGCGCGATTCCGGCCTCGACCGCCACCCGGGCCGGCACGTCCGGGGGCAGCACGCTGTCCCGGTACTCCTGCGGCTGTGCCTCGAACCACTCGACGCACGGCATCGACACCACATAGGCCGCGATATCGCGCTCGGCCAGGATCTTGGTGGCTTCCACCGCCAGCTGCACCTCGGAGCCGGTGGCGATGATGATGACGTCGGCGTCACTGGGGTCCGCACCGCCGAGCACGTACCCGCCGCGGGCCACACCGTCGCTGCTGGTGCCCTCCAGCACCGGGACGCCCTGGCGGGTCAGGATCAGACCGGCCGGCCCGCCGCCGGCTCCGCGTTCCAAGATCGTGCGCCACGCGTAGGCGGTTTCGTTCGGGTCCGCCGGCCGCACCACGGCCAGCTGGGGGATGGCCCGCAGCGCGGCCAGGTCCTCGCCCAGGCCGATCGAGTCGTGCGTCCACACGTAGATGGTGTCGATGTTCATCAGCGCGGCCAGCCGGATCGCCGGGCGCATGTAGTCGGCGAACTGCAGGAACGTCCCGCCGTAGGCGCGGGTCGGTCCGTGCAGCACGATCCCGGACAGGATCGAGCCCATCGCGTGCTCGCGGATGCCGAAGTGCAGGGTGCGGCCGTACCAGGTGGCGCTCCAGTCCTCGGTCGAGATTGACGGCGGCCCAAAGGATTTGACGCCCTTGATGGTGGTGTTGTTGCTGCCGGCCAGATCCGCCGAACCGCCCCACAGCTCGGGCAGCTTCGGCCCGATGGCGCACAGCACATCACCGGAGGCCGCCCGGGTGGCCACCGGCTTGGAGCCGGGCTCCCAGTACGGCAGGTCGGCGTCCCAGCCGTCCGGCAAGGTGCCGGCCAGCAACCGATCCAGCAGCGCTTTGCGTTCCGGCTCCCGGGCAGCCCAGGCATCGAAGCCGGTCTGCCACTCTTGGTGGGCCTCCCGGCCGCGGTCGACCAGCTCGCGAGTGTGGGCGATCACGTCGTCGTCGACCTGGAAGCTCTTGTCCGGGTCGAAGCCCAGCACCTTCTTGACGGCGGCCACCTCTTCGGGGCCCAGCGCGGACCCGTGCACGCCGCCGGTGTTCATCTTGGTCGGGGCCGGGTAGCCGATGATGGTGCGCACCGCGATGAACGACGGCTTGTCGGTGACCGCCTTGGCCCGCTCGATGGCCTCCTCGATGCCGGTGACGTTCTCGCCGCCCTCCACCATCTGGACGTGCCAACCGTAGGCCTCATAGCGGGCCGGGGTGTCCTCGGTGAGCGCGATGTTGGTGTCGTGCTCGATGGAGATCTTGTTGTCGTCCCAGAACACGATGAGGTTGCCCAGCTGCTGGGTACCGGCCAGCGAGGACGCCTCGCTGGTGACGCCCTCTTCCATGTCGCCGTCCGAGGCGATGACGTAAATGTAGTGGTCGAAGGGGCTTTCGCCGGGTGCGGCATCCGGGTCGAACAGGCCGCGCTCGTAGCGCGACGCCATCGCCATGCCCACCGCCGAGGCCAGGCCCTGGCCCAGCGGGCCGGTGGTGATCTCCACGCCCTTGGTATGCCCGTACTCCGGGTGACCGGGCGTCTTGGATCCCCAGGTGCGCAGCGATTCGATGTCGGAGAGCTCCAGCCCGAACCCGCCGAGGTAGAGCTGCAGATACAGGGTGAGGCTGCTGTGCCCGCAGGACAGCACGAACCGGTCGCGGCCCAGCCAGTGGGTGTCGCTGGGGTCGTGTCTCATGGCCCGTTGGAACAGGGTGTAGGCCAGTGGCGCCAGGCTCATCGCGGTGCCCGGATGGCCGTTGCCGACCTTCTGCACCGCGTCGGCGGCCAGCACTCGCACGGTGTCGACGGCGCGGGTGTCCAGGTCGGTCCAGTCGGCGGGGTGATGCGGCTGGGTGAGGGCGGAAATCTCGGCGAGCGTGGTCAAGCGTCACTCCTGGGGAGGTCGAATCAGCTGGCTGCTGCTCACCCTAGCGGGGAACGCGCTCAACCAGCCGGGAATACACCCGGCAATACCAAATCCTCCTGTTAGGGGTCTACCATCCTGTGTAGTAGAAGTGTTGGGTCGGCTGTCCGCCGGAGCTTCGGCCGTCCCGTGAAGGAGCTGACTGCGTGAAGATGCGCGAAACCCGACTGGTGGGCCCTGACGTCAGCCGCGCTGGCGGCCCTGGCGTTTCGGCGGCCAATCGGGTACGCAGCACTCTGCTCGGCTACCTGGCGTTGACCAAGCCGCGAGTCATCGAATTGCTGTTGGTGACGACCATCCCGGCGATGCTGCTGGCCGACCGTGGCCGAGTCGACCTGGTGATGATCGCCAACACCCTGTTCTGCGGGATGCTGGCTGCCGGGGGCGCCAACACGCTCAACTGCGTTGCCGATGCCGACATCGACAAGGTGATGAAGCGCACCGCCGGGCGGCCGCTGGCCCGGGCCGCCGTGCCGCGCAGCCACGCCCTGGTGTTCGGGCTGGCCCTGTCGGTGGGCTCGTTCTTCTGGTTGTGGTGGACCACCAACCTGCTTTCGGCGCATCTGGCCGCGGCCACCATCGCGTTCTACGTCCTGGTGTACACGCTGCTGCTCAAGCGTCGCACTTCGCAGAACGTGGTGTGGGGCGGCGCGGCGGGCTGCATGCCGGTGATGATCGGCTGGTCGGCGGTCACCGGCACCATCGGCTGGCAGGCCCTGGCGATGTTCGCGATCATCTTCTTCTGGACGCCGCCGCACACCTGGGCGCTGGCGATGAAGTACAAGGACGACTACCGCGCGGCCGGGGTGCCGATGCTGCCGGTGGTGGCCACCGAGCGGGAAGTCACCCGACAGATCGTGATCTACACCTGGCTCACCGTTGCGGCGACGCTGGCGCTGATCCCGGCGGCCGGCTGGCTGTACGCGGCGGTGGCGGTGCTGGCCGGCGCCTGGTTCCTGAGCCTGGCGCACCGGCTGAACGCCGGGGTGCGCCGCGGTGAGGCGGTCAAGCCGCTGCGGCTGTTCCTGCACTCCAACAACTACCTGGCGGCGGTGTTCTGCGCGCTGGCCGTCGATTCGGTTATCCCGCTGCCGCTGCTGTTCTAGGGGCCAGCCTAGCCACCTCGGTCAGGGCAGCAGCACGATCGAGCCGGTGGTCCTGCGGGCCTGCAGGTCTTCGTGTGCGCGCTGCGCCTCGGCCAGTGGATAGTGCCCGCCGACGGTGATCGTGATCGAACCGTCGGCGATGGCGTCGATGAGTTCACCGGCACGCCAGGCGAATTCGTCGGTGGTGCGGATGAAATGGGCCAGGCTTGGCCGGGTCAGGTAGACCGATCCGGCGGCGTTGAGACGCTGCGGGTCTATCGGCGGTACCGGCCCGCTGGCCGCGCCGAACAACGCCAGTGTGCCCCGGACGGCCAGGCTGGCCAGGCTGGCGTCGAACGTCGAGAGACCCACCCCGTCGTAGGCGGCGGCCACTCCGCGCCCGTCGGACAGGTCGCGCACCCGGGCGCCGAACTCCATCGGGTCCTGCGGGTAGTCGAGTACCTCGACGGCCCCGGCCTGCCGGGACAGCTCGGCCTTTTCCGGTGTGGACGCGGTGGTGATGACGCGAGCGCCCAGGCTGGCCGCCCACTGGGTCAGGATCAGCCCGACCCCACCGGCGCCGGCATGCACCAGCAGCCAGTCACCCGGCTGCACCGGATATACCGACTTGATCAGATAGTGCGCCGTCATCCCCTTGAGCAGCGCCGAAGCGATGGCATCCGACGGCACCGAATCGGGAACATAGGCGACGAAATCGGCAGGAGCGCAGCAGTATTCGGCATACGCGCCAATCCCGTTCGCGGTGACCACCCGATCGCCGACCTTGATCGCGGCAACGTCGTCGCCCACCGCGGCGACCGTGCCGCACACCTCGGTGCCGACCACGAACGGCAGCTCCCGCGGGTACTGTCCGGAACGGAAGTAGGTGTCGATGAAGTTGAGGCCGACCGCGTCCGCTTCGATGAGCACCTCGGCCGGGCCGGGTGTCGGTGTCGGCTTGTCGACGTATTGCAGAACCTCCGGGCCGCCCGTCTCGGCGACTTCGACCGCATGCATGTCACTATCATCCCCTGATGACCCTCAGCCCGGCAGACATCAGCCCAGCGATGACCCGATGATCCCGAAGCTGGCCCGCCCGAACCTGTTCAATCCGCGTATCGTGCTGGCCTCCTGCCCGCAGCAGCCCGACGGGGACGCCGATGACGACGGACTGGTCGCAGCGCTGCGCACCCGCGGCCTGCATGCCCGCTGGCTGTCCTGGGACGACCCGCAGACCGAGACCGCGGACCTGGTGATCCTGCGGTCGGTCCGGGATCGCACCGAGCGCCGGGATGAATTCCTGGCTTGGACCGCACGGGTGCGCAATCTGCTCAACGTCCCGGCCGCGGTGGCCTGGAACCGCGAGCCCAATTACCTGAACGACCTTGCGGCGGCGGGTATCCGGGTTTCGGAACCATCGCAGTTGGGGTCATCGCAGTCGGAGTCGGCGGCGCGCCCGGTTGAGGCGATGTCCCTGGTATTCCTGGGCGGGGAGGAATCGCACGCCTTCGTCGGCGCCCCGGTACCGGACACACAGGGCGAAACGGCCCGGCTGGCCGCGTTAGACACCAGTGCCGGCGACGCAGCGCCGAGTCCGGCCAACCCGGAGGTCGAAGTCTGGGAGTTCGGTCACGACGTGCTGGATGCGGCCGCGGCGCATCTGGGTATGCCGCGAAACGAATTGCTGTATGCCCGAGTCGATCTCGCCGGCGACGGGGACGACACGTCGCTGCTGAGGTTGGAGTTGATCGACCCGTGGTTGGGCTGGAGTCACCTCGACGAGACCAACCGCGATCTACGGCAGCGCGACTTCGCCCTGCAGGTCGAGTCGGCGCTGGAACGTCTCGGGCTGGGTCCGCTGTCGCATTGACGCCCACAGCACCGCGGTGGCGGCCGTGCAGGCCGCGGCCCCCGCGACGTGCAGCGCGACCAGCACCGCCGGCACCCCGGTGTGGTACTGCACCAGGCCGATGAGGCCCTGGGCCGCCACCAGCCCCAGCACCACCGCCAGCCGTCGCAGCACCGGCTTCGGCGCGGCCACCGCCAACAGACCGGCGCCCAGCCCGATCAACAGGCAGAGGTAGGCCACCATCAACAACGCGTGTGCGTGCACCAGGGTGACGATCTCCACCTCCAGGCGCGGAACGACGCGCTGCGGGCTCTTGTCCCCGGCATGCGGTCCGGCCCCGGTCACCAGGGTGCCGGTCACCAACGTCGCCGACAGCAGCACCGCGGTCAAAACGGTCAACTGCCGCAACGGTTTCGGCACCACCGGTGCGGCCACACCGTCGTCCGGCTCACCGACCTTCACAAACAACAGCGCGGCCGCCCACACCATCGCCATCGACACCAGCAAGTGGATCGCCACCGTCCACCACAGCAGCCCGGTGCGCACCGTGACACCGCCGATCGCCGCCTGAGCCACCGTGGAA
>CAYPTG010000134.1:0-6711 GCA_964413455.1 uncultured Mycobacterium sp.
CGCGGCCACCACCCGGTCGGTTACCCCGGAGTCGGTGCTCTGCCCGCGTCGCGGTGCCAGCGCGTCGATCTCGTCGAGGAAGATCAGCGACGGCGCGGAATCGCGTGCCCGGCGGAACAATTCGCGCACCGCCTTCTCCGAGGCACCCACCCACTTGTCCATCAGCTCCGCGCCCTTGACGGCGTGCACCGACAGCCGCCCGGAGCTGGCCAGCGCGCGCACCACGAACGTCTTGCCGACCCCGGGCGGCCCGTAGAGCAGCACCCCGCGCGGCGGGTCCACGCCGAGCCGGGCGAAGGTCTCCGGGTGCTGCAGCGGCCACAGCACCGCCTCGGTGAGCGCCTGTTTGGTGGCCACCATGTCGCCGACGTCGTCCAGGGTGATCGAGCCGACCGCCAGCTCCTCGGTGTTGGACCGGGACAGCGGCCGGATCACGCTCAACGCGCCGACCAGATCCTCCTGCTTGAGCACCGGCCCGGCGCCGTCCTCGCTGGCCCGGGCGGCGGCCCGCAGCGCGGCCTCGCGCACCAGCGCGGCCAGATCAGCCCGGACGAATCCCGGTGTGCGGTCAGCGATCTCATCCAGTTTCAGCTCTTCGGCCGGCACCCCGCGCAGCAGCACCTCCAGCAGCGCCTTGCGGGTGGCGCCGTCGGGCAGGCTCAGGCCCAGTTCGCGGTCGCACAGATCCGGGGCCCGTAGCCGGGGGTCCACCGAGTCCGGGGCTTGCGAGGTAACCACCAGCGCCAGCCCCGGCGCGGCCACCGCCTTGCGCAACTCGGCCAGGATCATGGTGGCCACCGGCTCGGGCGGGTCGGGCAGCAGCGCGTCGATATCGGTGACCAACAGCACCCCGCCGCCGTTGATGCCGTCGGCCACCGCGCGGGCCACGGCCTGCTGACGCTCACCGGCGGCCAGCGCACCGGTGTCCGGGCCGTCCAAGCGCACCAGCCGCCGGCCGGCGCATACCGCACGCACCAGCCGGGCCTTACCGACCCCGGCCGGCCCGGTGATCAGCACCCCGAGGTTGGGTTTGGCGCCGAGCTTCTCCAGCAGGGCGGGCTCGTCCAGGGCCAGTTTGAGCCACTCGGCGAGCCGGCCGGCCTGCACATGCTGGCCCTTGAGGTCATCGACGGTGACCGACGGCTCGGCCGGCCACTCGGTGGGCGGGCTGACCGCCGGGGTGGCGCCGGTCGCCGGTGCCGGCCCGGCCCCGGTGCCGCCTGCGGCGCCGCCCCAGGTGACCGACGAATTCGGTTGTACCGAAACGGGTCCGGCCGGATCGGTGCCGGTGACGGTCAGCAGCTCCGAGGTCCAGGTGATACCGACCGCGGCGGCCAGCGCCGCACTGGCCTGCGAGGTGGAGGTGCCGGGGCCCAGGTCGCGGGGCAGCAGCGAGACGGTGTCACCGACGGTGAGCACCTTGCCCAGCAGCGCCTGGCGCAGGGTGGCCGAGGACACCGACCGGGTGGCCAGCGTCGAACCGCTCAACGTCACCGACCGGGCGCCGTAGACCGTCACCGGTGCCACCACGACGGTGCCGTTCTCGCGCAGACCGGCGTTGGACAGCGTCACGTCGTCCAGCAGCGCGGTACCCGCCGGCGTCCCGGCCGGGGCGACCCCGACAACGGCCGCGGTGGTTCGTGATCCCATGAGCGACACCGCATCCCACTCCCGGATGCCCAGTGCCGCGATGGCCTCCGGATGCAGCCGCACCACCCCGCGGCGGGCATCCAGCGCCGCGGTGTTGAGCCGCGCGGTCAGGGTCAGGCTGGAGGACGGACCCCGCGGATCAGAGACGGCGCCGGACACGGTCAACGCTCAGCCGCCCGGCTTGCGCAGCCTCAGCCGCGCCGTCGACCGGCGATGCGGAAGCTGAGCGCGACGGGTGGCCCGACGGGCTGCGCGGCGCTGCCGCGAGCTGTCGTTCCACGACTCCGGGTGAGCAGCGGCCCAGCGCTGGCTGCGCACCGCGAACGGGACGTGCAGCACGTAGGCCGCGATGATCACCAGAATCAGCAGGTAGGGGAACACGAACGCCGCCGCGGCCACGATCGCGAACAGAGCCAGCAGCGGCGCCAGCATGTTCTGCGAAACGGTGAAGGTGTGGATCTTGCGCATCGGGATTCGGCTGACCACCAGCAGGGACACCGCGACCATCCAGATGATGACCGCGATCTCGGCGGCCTGGGTCGACCACCACGACCCCGGCCACTGCATCCTGGCGGCCAGCGGACCGATCGCCCCGATCGCCCCGGCCGGGGCGGGCATCCCGACGAAGTAATCCTTGGTGTAGCCAGGCTGCTCGGAGCCGAGCACCGAATTGAAACGGGCCAGCCGCAGCACGATGCACACCGTGTAGAGCAGCACCACGATCCAGCCAACCCGGTTGTGCGACAACAGGGTCGCATAGACGATGAACGCCGGCGCCACACCGAAGTTCACCGCGTCGGCCAGTGAGTCGATCTCCTCACCCATCCGGGAGGTGGCATTGAGCATCCGGGCGACCCGGCCGTCGAGCGCGTCGAGGATCGCCGCGGCGGCCAGCAGCGCCATGGCTTCGGTGGGCCGGCCGTCGAGGGCGAACTTCACCGACGTCATACCCAGACAGATGGCGAGCACCGTCATCGCGCTCGGCAGGATCCGGACGGCGTTGGTCCGGGGCTGGGGTTTGATCACGGCAACCGGGCCAGCACCGTCTCGCCGGCCAGCGCGCGCTGCCCGGGCTCGATGATCAGGTCTGAGCCGGGCGGCAGGTAGGTGTCCAGCCGTGACCCGTAGCGGATCAGCCCGTAGGTGTCACCGAGCTTCACCGTGTCGCCGACGTGCAGATCGCACACGATGCGACGCGCGATCAGCCCGGCGATCTGCACGACCACCACTTCGTATCCTTCCGGAGTTCGGATGCGCACACTGTTGCGCTCATTGTCCTGGCTTGCGGCCGCCAATTCGGCGGAATGGAAGCTGCCGGGCCGATGCTCGACGGCGATCACCTCACCGCCGACCGGAATGCGCTGCACATGAGCGTCGAACAGAGACAGGAAAATACTGACCCGGGTCAGCGGCTCGGCGCCCAGGCCCAGTTCGGCCGGCGGCGCGGCATCTTCGATCAGACACACCGTCCCGTCGGCCGGTGAGACCACCAGCCCGGGCCAGGTCGGCGGCACCCGCCGCGGATGCCGGAAGAAGCCCGCATTGACCCCGGCGGCGGCCAGCCCCGTCCCGCGTATCCAGGGGTGTTTGCGCCCGGCGGCGGCCAACGCCAGACCGGCGGCGATGAACGGGAAACCGGCCGGGTGAATGGGTGGCACCGACGAACGCACGACCGCGACCACCCGGCCCGGGCCGGACTGCGGGGTGACATCAGGGCGTCTGGCCATCGGCGTGAGTCTAGAGCGTGGGTAACGACTCATGCGATAGATCCCAAATGCCCACCTGCTCGCCGGCGACGATCTCGGTGACCGGCTCGCCGATGTCGAGCAGGCAGTTGGCGCAGGCCAGCCAGCGCAGGTGATGCGAGGCCGGCGGCCCGTAACTGGTGACGGCGCCGGTTTCGGGGTCGAACACACCGCGGCGGAACTGCCGCTTGCCGGCCGGCGAGGTCAACGTCTCGGCCAGCACCGCGGTGCGCCGCGGCCGGTGCGGCTGCGCCAGCCCCATCGCCGCGCGCAGCGGCGGACGGATGAACACCTCGAAGGACACCAGCGCGCTGACCGGGTTGCCGGGCAGGGTGATGATGCCGCGTCCGTCGGGCAGGGTGCCGGCGCCCTGCGGCATCCCGGGCTGCATCGCAACCTTGACGAACTGCACCGAACCGCCGGCCGGGAACGCGTCCTTGACCACCTCGTAGGCACCGGCGCTGACCCCGCCGGAGGTGAGCACCAGATCGGCGCGCCCGGCGTATTCGTCGAGCACGGCGCGGAACTGGCCGACGTCGTCGCTGCAGGTCGCCACCCCGGCCACCGCCGCGCCGGCATCGCGCACCGCGGCGGCCAGCATCACCGCGTTCGACTCGTAGATCTGGCCCGGTTGCAGCGCCGTGCCCGGTGCGACCAGCTCCGAGCCGGTCGAGACCACCAGCACCCGGGGACGTGGGATCACCGGCAGCCCGTCGATGCCCAGGGCGGCCGCCAGACCCAGCACCGCGGGGGTGATCGGCTGACCGGCGCGCAGCACCGTCGTCCCGGCGGCGACGTCCCCACCGGCCAGGCGGATGTGCTGGCCGACGCTCGCCGCCGCACCGATCGCCACCACGGTGGTTCCGGCGTCGGTGGCCTCGACCGGCACCACGGCGTCGGCGCCGGCCGGCACCGGCGCCCCGGTCATGATCCGGTGCGCGGTGCCCGGCTCCAGCGTCAGCGGATCGGTGCGGCCGGCCGGAATATCTTCGGCCACCGGCAGATTCACCGGATGCTCGGCGCTGGCCGCCGCGACGTCGGCGGCGCGCACCGCGTAGCCGTCCATCGCCGAGTTGTCGAACACTGGCAGCGACAGCGCGGCGACGATGTCGCCGGCCAGCACCAGCCCCAGGGCGTCGGACAGTGCGACGGTTTGTGCCGGGCGCGACCGGATCAGGCCGGCGACGACGCGCTGATGTTCCTCGACACTGCGCATACCGGCGGGCGGCTCGGGTGTCACACCGGGTAGCTGACGCCGGTCAGTTCCTCGGAGACCTGCCAAAGCCGCTGCTGGATGGCGACGTCCTGGGATTGCCGGCTGGAGCGGACCAGCTTCGGGTAGCCGCGCAGTTCCCGTGGGCCGTCCGGGCCGTAGTACTGCCCGCCCTGCACCGCCGGGTCGGTGGCCGCCCGCAGCGTCGGCAGCGCACCGAGTTCGGCGCTGTTGAGGACCTTGCCGTACAGCCAGTTGAAGCCGGGCAGGTTGGCGCCCGGCACATGGCGGGTCAGCTCGGTGGCCGCCACGCCCGGATGTGCCGCCACCGCAATGGTTTTCGCTTTCGCTGCGGCCAGCCGGCGCTGCAGATCGTAGGCGAACATCAGGTTGGCCAGCTTGGACTGCCCGTAGGACGCCACCCGGTCGTAGCGGCGGTGTTCCCACTGCAGGTCGTCGAAGTCGATCTTGGCGCGAATGTTGTGCGCGATGCTGGCCACCACGACCACCCGGGATCCGTCCACCGGCAACAGGTTGGGCAGCAGCAGCCCGGTCAGTGCGAAATGGCCCAGATGGTTGGTGCCGAATTGCAATTCGAAACCGTCGGCGGTGGTCTGCTTCGGCGGATACATCACCCCGGCGTTGTTGATCAGCAGGTCGATGCGCGGATAGGCGGCGGCCAGTTCGGCGCCGGCCTCGCGCACCGAGGCCAGCGAACCCAGGTCGAGCTTGTGCACGCTGACGGTGGCGTCCGGGGAGAGCCGGCGGATGCGGGCCGCCGCGGCCTCGCCCTTGACGGTGTCGCGGACCGCCATCACCACATGTGCGCCCCGGGCCGCCAGCACCCGGGCGGTGTCGTAACCCAGGCCGGTGTTGGAGCCGGTGACGATCGCCAGCCGGCCGCTCTGATCGGGAACGTCTTTTTCAGTCCATCGCATGGGTAAAACACTACGGCTGCTTCGAGTTGCGTACCGGCGTACCTGGCCGAATACACGGTCGCGCTCCTCATCGCGGCCGGACTGCCACTTGATCGTCGCGCGACTAATCTGTCGCCCATGACGGTCGGTGGGGTCTTGTTCGACATCGACGGCGTCCTGGTGACCTCGTGGCGGCCGATCCCGGGTGCAGCCGACACCCTGAGGGCGCTGGCCGAACGTGGAATCGGATGCTCGTACCTGACCAACACCACCACCCGCACCCGGGCCCAGATCGCCGCGGAGCTCACCACCGCCGGGATGAACGTGCGACCCGACGAGGTGACCACCGCCGCCGTGCTGACCGCCGATTACGTCCGCGCCCGCTATCCCGGTGCCCGCTGCCTGCTGGTCAACAGCGGGCACATCGATGAGGACATGGCCGGGCTGGACGTCGTCTACGCCGATGTCTGCGAAGCGCCGCTGCCGCCGGACCGTCCCGACGTCATCCTGCTCGGCGGCGCCGGCCCGGAGTACAGCCATCTGACGCTGAGCCGGGTGTACGACTGGATGACCCAGGGGGTACCGGTGATCGCCATGCATCGCAGTGCAGCCTGGAACACCACCGACGGCCTGCGGATCGACACCGGCATGTACCTGATCGGCATGGAACAGACCTCGGGCCGCAAGGTCACCGCGGTGGGTAAGCCGGCGCCGGCCGGTTTTCAGGCAGCCGCGGCCCGGCTCGGGGTGGACCCGGAGGAGATGGTGATGGTCGGCGACGACCTGCACAACGACGTGCTGGCCGCCCAGGTGGTCGGCATGACCGGGGTGCTGGTGCGCACCGGCAAGTTCCGCCAGGACACCCTGGACCGCTGGGCCGCCGACGAGTTCGCGATGCAGCCCAACCACGTCATCGATTCGGTGGCCGATCTGCCGGGGCTGCTCGACGAGCTGTAGGCCTTGAGCGGTCTTTAGCCCGATAGCCGGGCTAGGCCCTCAGTGAGCGGACCGCCTCAATCCGGGCCCGCAGCTGATCGCCGTTGGCGGCGGCCACCGGCGGACCGCCGCAGATCCGGCGCAGTTCGTTGTGAATCCAACCGTGCGTCCGGCCGGTGCGGTGATGGGTGGCGGCCACCAGGGCGTTGAGTTCCCGGCGCAGCTCGCGCAGCTGACCGTGGGTGGTGCG
>CAYPTG010000135.1:0-745 GCA_964413455.1 uncultured Mycobacterium sp.
GCCCGCGTCTGATCGAATTGGTGGGCAGCCGCGAGCAGCGCACCGAGCAGTTGCAGCAGGCGGTCGATGAGGTGCGGGCGTCCTCCCGGGAGTCCGGCTTGGACGCGCCGTCGCGTCTAGAGTGACCGGGGGACTTGCCGGTCCTCACGATGAGTTGGGGAGGCCTGATGAGTACGACCGCCCAATGTTGGTTGACCGATATGGACGGAGTGCTGGTCCACGAGGACCAAGCGCTGCCGGGTGCTGCTGAATTTCTGGAATGTCTTGCCGAAAAGGGCCGCCGTTTCTTGGTGCTGACGAACAACTCGATCTACACCCCGCGCGACCTGGCGGCTCGACTGGCTCGGGCCGGATTGGAAGTGCCCGAGTTAGCCATCTGGACGTCGGCGCTGGCGACCGCGGCGTTCTTGGATGATCAACTCCCCGGCGGCTCGGCCTACGTGATCGGTGAGGCCGGGCTGACCACCGCGCTGCACGAGGTGGGTTACACGCTTACCGACAGCGAGCCGGATTTCGTCGTGCTGGGGGAGACCCGCACTTACTCCTTCGAGGCGCTGACCAAGGCGATTCGGTTGATCGGCGGCGGCGCCCGGTTCATCGCGACCAACCCGGATGCCACCGGGCCGTCGGCCGAAGGACCGCTGCCGGCGACGGGTTCGGTAGCGGCGATGATTACCAAAGCGTCCGGACGTGCGCCGTACTTCGTGGGCAAGCCGAACCCGATGATGTTCCGCAGTGCGCTCAA
>CAYPTG010000135.1:755-6698 GCA_964413455.1 uncultured Mycobacterium sp.
GGCCAACAGCGCAACCACCGCCAACTGCGGCGCGCTCAACCGCATCGAGGCGCATTCGGAGAACACCATCATGGTCGGGGACCGGATGGACACCGACGTCGTCGCGGGCATCGAGGCCGGTTTGGAGACGATCCTGGTGCTTTCCGGCTCGACCAAAGCCGAGGACATCGAGCGCTATCCGTTCCGGCCGGCCCGGGTATTGCCGTCGATCGCCGAGGCGGTCAACCTCGTTTAGGCGCTAACACCGTCTTCGGAACCGCCGATAACAGGGCATGACTTCGTTCCGTACAGCCGGTGCGTTTGCCGTCGCTCTCGCCGTGCCCGGGCTGTCGATGGCCACCGCCCACGCCGACGGTTTCGCACACCTCGATCCGGTTCCGGTGGTGGCCTCCCCGACATGCGGCGGAAGCGTCAGTGCCGAAGCCCAGCGCACCCCGGTACAGGTCGATGACCGGGTGGACGACGGGGTCCGGGTGGCGATCAGCTATGACGCCGGTGTTTACGACGGATCATGCGCCCTCACGGTCAACGCCAACTGGACCAATCTCGACACCGGCGCCTCAGGAACCGGCGACATCACCGCGGTGTCGACGATCGACGGTCACTACGGGTTCATCGGCTACGCCAATACGACGTTCGATACCGGTCCTGGCACGGTCGTCGTGACGGTCAGCTCGCACCCGGGTACCGAAATGCGCCTCACGGGATGAGCGCGGCTCACGGGATGAGCAGCGCTGGCGCCACTGGGAGTTGGACAACGCCGACGCGGTTTTCGTAACCTCGATTGGTGGCGAAGTCCGTTGCAGGTAGAACGGCGACGGCCGCAATCGTGGGACTCATGGCCGCTAGCGTGTGCTGCGGTGTCGCGTACGCCGACGCGGGCCGGGACGCGGTAGAAAAGTTCGATGAGCTTTCCCGACAGGCCGAACAGCTGGCCGAGACCATCAATGCCACCAGCGTTGACCTCGACAAGAAGCTGCAACAGCTCAGAGAGGCCGACCAGAAACACGCTGATGATCTGGCAGCCCTCGACGGCGTCAAAGCGGAGCTGGCCGGCCGCCAAGGCTACGTCGACACGGTAGCTGCGGTGTTCTATACCGGCGGGCGCACCGATGGATTCCACGCGCTCCTGACCGCAGAGTCGCCGCAACGCTTGATCGACACGCTCGACGTCCAGCGGACGGTGGCCACCGGGATGACCGAGCAACTGCAGAGCTTCCGCAAGATTCATCAGGACGCCCAAACCATCGAGGCGGCCTCGGCTCAGTCCGCGGTCCAGGCCAAGGAAGCCGTCGACGCCGCGGTCGCCATGCGGGCGGACCTGCAGCAGAAGCAATCTCAGCTCGCCGGACAGATCGCTGAGGCCAAGGCCCGTCTCGGCATGCTCCCGCCAGGTGAGCAGGCCGCACTGGCCGGATTGCCGCCGTCAGTGATGGAGGCGTTGGCTCAGGCGTCGCCGGTTCCCACGGTCGGGATGGTCGGCCTGGTCCCGAACGCGAAGAGACTGGTTGCCTACATCATGGCCGCTTACCCCGGTGTGCAGTCCATCGGCGGCGTGCGCGCCGATCCGCTGCCCGATCATCCGAGCGGACATGCCATAGACATCATGATCGGCTCCGACATGGGTCTCGGCGACGCCATCAACGCGGATCTGCAACGACAGTTCGGCAACTTCGGTATCTCCTACACGATGTGGCGGGTGCCCGATCACTTCAACCACGTCCACGTGACGGTCTTCTGAGTGCGGAAGTCTCGATGAACAGCGACGCCGGACCGGCCCGGCCAACCCTGTGGCAGTACCTCGCCTATTGCTACGGACGGGTGTTACCCGATTCGATGAAGGACTGGGTGCGCGCCGACCTGGGCGGGAGGGGCGCGACTCGACGGACGATCACCCGGTTCGTTATCCCGGCGCTGCTGGTGCTGGCACCGTTTTGGCTGGTCCCCACCACGTGGTACATCCGGATCTGCATGACGCTGCTGATCTTTTTGCCGTACGTGATGTTCACCCACGCGCTCAGTCGGGTGTGGCGCCGCCACATGCTCAGCAAGCACGGGATAGATCCCGACCTCGCCGATGAGTACAAGAGGTCGCGTGACGCCCATATTCACCGCGGCTACGCCGAACGCTACGGGCCGCGGTCTTAGGGCCGGATCGCCTCGCTCCTCATCCGGCGCCGTCCGCGGCATCGTCGACTCGATTAGCTTCCGTAGAGATGCAGCGCCAGCGCCGACGCCGTTGCCACGTCTCCACTGAGCTTCGCCACCGGCGGCCCGCCCCGCTGGTGGATCACATTCGCCAGGACAATCACGTAGCTGTTCGATCCGGGGTCCAGCCACATCGTCACCCCGGTGAATCCAGTGTGGCCGAAGCTGCCGATCGGAAAGATCCGGCCGCGCGGGCGGGACTGGTAGGTGTCGATATCCCAGCCGAAGCCGCGCAGATCCTGCCCCTCGATGGCCGGGTAGTTTGCTGCGAGCAGGTTGTCCTGCGGGTCGACGGTGCCGGCGCTGGCGGCGTTGGCCGCATCGACCTGACCGGGGGAATGCCCGGGCTGCTGCGGTGTGGTCATCAGTTCCAGAGTCGACTGCTTGAGGGGGAAGCGGCTAGGCCGCCCGGCGAGGCGATCCAGCAGCGCCTGGGCGAACGTGCCGACGTCCTGCACGGTTGAGAACACCCCGGCGCTGCCGGCCACCCCGCCCATCCGCCGTGCGGTCGGGTCGTGGACGGTGCCGCGCAGCAGCCGGTCGAAGTCGGGGTTGACGCCGGGGGTGTCTTCGTCGTGTGCCGTCGGTGCGATGCGGGCCAGCAGGTCGGTGCTCCATGAGCCTTCCGGGCACGGGTCGGTCGCCGGCGCGTGTGGGTCGAAAGCGATTGCGTTGCCGCGGATTTCGTGTGGTCCGCAGGCCTTGGCCCCTGGAAGGTAGCGGGTGTCGCCCATACCCAGCGGGGCGAAAACATGGTCCTGAGTGTAAATGTCCTCGGGCTCGCCGGTGATCTTCTCGACCAGCTTGCCCAGGATGATGTACCCGATGTCGGAGTAGTGGAAGACCTCACCGGGGTTGAACTCCAACGGCGCGGTCAGCGCCCGGTGCACGCCGTCGTCTTTGTCCGCCGCCACCAGCCCCCACGGACCTTGGTGGCTCAAATCGCCCCCGATGCCCGAGGTGTGGGTGAGCAGCATCCGCAGTGTCACCTGGGCCCGCCGCGGGTCGTTACTCGCATTGAACTCGGGCAGATAGTTCTGCACGGGATCGTCGAACTGGATTTTGCCCTGTTCATAGAGCTGCAGCACGGCGACGGTCGTCGCGAGGAGCTTCGTCAGGGACGCCATATCGAAGACGGTGTCCTCGGTCATCGGTTCGGCGGCTGCGGGTGCGCCGTCGAGTCCCGGTTCGCCGGGCAGCTTGCGCGAGCCGAAAGCGTGACGGAAGACGACCTTGCCGTCGTGCCCGATCTGGACTACCGCGCCGGGCATCCGATGGGCGGTGATCGCCTCGTTGACCAGATGGGCCACCGGTTGGAAAGCCTCGGGTACCGGACGTGGGGGCAGCGTCGTTGCCGGGTGGGTCGGGACCGGGTGCGTCGGAACCGCGGCGGGGGTGGTTGCGCTACTGGGCGCCGGCGGTGGGGGAGCCACCCGGCTGCATGACGGAGCCACAACGAGGCCCAGTACGGCGATTGCTGCGCCGCAGGCCCGGGCGGATGGCGATCCCGGCGTTCTCACCTGCTCGACGGTAGTCCAGCCCTATGGCAGGCCCTTAGCGCGATTACGTGAAGGCGGTCAAACGGTAGATCTTTTGGCCGTACACATCCGCGTACGGAAGAATCCCCGTCTGATATGAGCCGACACGCCCGCTTCGACTCCGACTGGGACACCGACGTCCTGCCGCGTGTCGTGGTCCCGCCCCGAGGCCCCGGAGCGCCACGGCACGCCCGATCGGCCTCCAACAGCCACCGAGGCGACCGCACCCGGCGGGCGATGGTCGGTGTGCGAGTGCTGGCCGCGCTCGCAGCGGTGATGGTGTTGGCGGGCACCGGCTCGGTGTGGGCCGGCTACCGCAGTGCCACCGCCGGGATCATCACTTCCCAAGCGCTCTACGGGGGGCCGTCCTCGACCGGTGGTGACCAGAACATCCTCATTATGGGCCTGGACAGTCGGCTCGATCAGAACGGCCAGCCGCTGCCGGCCGAGATCTATGACGCCCTGCACGCCGGCGACGAGACCTCCGGGGGCTATAACGCCAACGTCTTGATCGTGCTGCACATCCCCGCCGGGGACGGGCCGCTGGTCGCGATCTCCATTCCCCGCGACGACTACGTCGAGTTGGCGGGCTGCCCCACTCCCGACTGCAAGGGAAAGGTCAAGCAGGCGTACTCGTTTGCCTATGAGCGTGCTCTCGGCGTCGAGCGAGACACCGACGACGAGGCCCCTCTTCCCGACCCCAGCGTGCGGTCCAACTCCCTGGCGCAGGAGCAGCTGGCGCGCGAAGCCGGTCGTAAAGCCGAAATCGAAACGGTACGAAATCTTTTGGGCATCCCGATCGACCACTTCATCGAGGTGACCCTGGTGGCGTTCTTCCAGATCGCCCAGGTCATCCAGCCGATCACGGTGTGCCTGAACGCCGACACCTCGGACCCGTTTTACTCGGGTGCCGATTTCCATCAAGGGGTGCAACAGATCGACGCTGCGCAGGCGATGGCCTTCGTTCGGCAGCGCCGCGACGTCAACGACGAGGCGTTCACCGACATGGATCGAACCCGTCGCCAGCAGGCGTTCATCGCCTCGCTGGTGTCGGGACTGCGGCACGGTCAGGCGTTGTCCAGCCCCACCACGATGCGCAATCTGCTCGACGTCGCACGCCAGAACGTCGCTGTGGACGCCGGATTCGACCTGGCCAGCTTTGTCCAGCGGGCCTCCGGGTTCACCGACCGATCGCTGACGCTCTACACGTTGCCGATCGCCGAATTCGCCGTCGACGAAGCCGGCGAGGACGTCAACCTGGTCGACGTGCCGACTATCCGCGAGATCGTGCACAACCTCATTACCAGCGGCTCACCGGGTTCTGTGCTGCCGACCAGCACCGCACCGCCAGAACCTGCACTGCTCAACGTTGTCAACGCCAGCACCCAATACGGTTTGGCCGCCGCCGTGGTGGGCCACTTCGATACCCGAGGATTTCGCGCCGGGGAAACCAGCACCGCCGCAGCGCTTTCGGATACCAGCAGTATCGAGTACGGGCCGGGTGCGCATGACGCTGCTCAGACGCTGGCCGGTGAACTCGGCCTGACCGCCACCGAATCGGATGCCATCGGGTCCGACACCGTGCAGCTCACCCTCGGCACCGATTTCCCGGCCGACGACTATCTCAACGAGAGCGCCGACACCAGCACCGAGACCACCACGACGACCCCGGTATCCACGGTGGCTGCCACCGCTTCTGGATCGGCCGCGCCGGTCCCCACCGACCTTTCCAAGATGAGCGGCACCGACGTGCCGTGCGTCCGATAAGTCCCAACAATCGACTTAGGCGGTGCAATTCCAATGGCGCTCTTCATCATTGCTGCGACGGGACTGTTTTTCCTCGGGATGGGCCTCTACGCCTTGGTCCGGCCGGCCGCGCTGATCCGGCCATTCGGAATCACCCTGCCCAGCCCGGTGTCGCGTGCCGAAGTGCGCGCCGTGTACGGCGGGTTCGGTTTGGCGATCGCCGGGGTACTGGCGTTGGCAGCGACGGGGCATCCTGCCCGCGACGGAATCCTGATCACCGTGGCTGCGGCGCTGGCCGGGATGGCTTTCGGCCGAGTGGTTTCCGGGGCCATTGACCGCCCAAAAGCCTTCTATCCCAACTGGTTCTACTGCGGCGTCGAAATCGTTGCGGCGGGTGCGTTGTTGTGGGCCGCGCTGAGGTAATGCAGAGGGGGTAGTCCTTAGTCGGCTT
>CAYPTG010000136.1:0-3407 GCA_964413455.1 uncultured Mycobacterium sp.
GCGTGGTTGTGCGAGTGGAGTGCGACATTTCGTCGACTTGGGCAGTCGCCGTCCTCGACTATTAATTAGTTCGCTTTGCTCGCCCGGATCGCTTCGAACACCGTCGGGTCCAAAAGCGTTGAGGTGTCACCCAGTTGGCGCCCTTCGGCGACGTCGCGCAGCAGTCGGCGCATGATCTTGCCGCTGCGGGTCTTGGGCAGCTCGGGAACCACATGGATCTCCCGCGGCTTGGCGATCGGGGAGATCTCCCGGGCCACTTCGGCGCGTAGGTCGTTGACCATTTGTTCGGTCGACATGTCCCGGTGGTGCTCTTTGAGGATGACGAAGGCGCAGATCGCCTGCCCGGTCTGTTCGTCGGAGGCGCCGACGACGGCTGCCTCGGCCACCCCGGCATGGCCGACCAGTGCGGACTCCACTTCGGCGGTCGAGATTCGGTGCCCGGATATGTTCATCACGTCGTCGATGCGGCCCAGCACCCACACCTCACCGTCGCTGCCGTAGCGGGCTCCGTCGCCGGCGAAGTACCAGCCCTGGTCGGCGAACCGGGACCAGTAGGTCTCGACGAATCGTTCGTGGTCGCCCCAGATTCCGCGCAGCATGCCCGGCCACGGCTGATCCAGCACCAGATAACCGGTGACCGGCTCGCCCAGATCGGTGGCCGGGGGCAGTTCGTTACCGTGGTCATCGACGATCTTGGCCGAGATACCGGGCAGCGGCCGCATCGCCGAGCCGGGTTTGCATGCGGTCACCCCGGGCAACGGTGAGATCATCGCCGCGCCGGTCTCGGTCTGCCACCAGGTGTCGACGATCGGTGTCCGGTTGTCACCGAACACCAGGCGGTACCACCGCCACGCCTCCGGGTTGATCGGTTCGCCCACCGATCCCAGCAGCCGCAGACTGGACAGATCGTGACCGAACACCAGATCGCGGCCCCACTTCATAAATGTTCGGATCAGGGTCGGGGCGGTGTAATAGATTGTCACACCGTACTTTTCGATCACCTGGAAATGCCGATGCTCATCCGGTGAGGCCGGTGTGCCCTCGTAGACGACCTGGGTGGCGCCGTTGGACAGCGGTCCGTAGACGATGTAGGTGTGCCCGGTGACCCAGCCGATGTCGGCGGTGCACCAGAACACGTCGGTCTCCGGTTTGATGTCGAAGACGTTGTAGTGGGTGTAAGAGGCCTGCGTCAGGTAGCCGCCGCTGGTGTGCATGATGCCCTTGGGCTTACCGGTAGTGCCTGAGGTGTAGAGCAGGAACAGCGGCTGTTCGGCGTCGAACGCCTCCGGGGTGTGCTCGGTTGATGCCGCATCGACGGTCTCGTGCCACCACAGGTCGCGGCCTTGGGTCCAGTCGACGTCAATTCCGGTGCGCCGCACCACCAAAACGTGTTCCACCGACGGCTGGCCGGCCACCGCCTCGTCGACGGCGTCTTTGAGCGAAACCGCACTGCCGCGGCGGTACTGGCCGTCGGTAGTGATCACCAGTTTGGCCTCGGCGTCCTCGATGCGCGCTCGCAGCGCCGACGCCGAGAACCCGCCGAACACCACCGAATGCATGATGCCCAGCCGGGCGCAGGCCAGCATCGCCACGATCGCCTCGGGCACCATCGGCATGTAGATGGCCACCCGGTCGCCGGCCACCAGTCCGAGGTCGGCCAGCGCGTTGGCGGCCTTGCACACCTCATCCTTGAGTTCGGCGTAGGTGATGGTGCGGGCGTCGCCGACCGGCTCACCCTCCCAGTGGATGGCCACCCGGTCACCGTTGCCCGCCTCGACATGGCGGTCCACGCAGTTGTAGGCCACGTTGAGCTTGCCGCCGACGAACCACTTGGCTACCGGTGCCGCCGACCAGTCGAGCACCTCGGTGAAAGGGGTGTCCCAGGTCAGCCGGTTGGCCTGCTCGGCCCAGAATGCGAGCCGGTCGGCGTCGGCTTGGTGGTACAGCTTTGCCGTGGCGTTCGCAGCGGCTGCGAATTCCTGCGACGGCGGATACAGGGTGGGAACGTCGTCATGCACTTCGGCCATGATGTGAGCGTAGTCACGATGACCGTCGGTACTAGCGTTTGCCGTCATGACATCCCGAGGGCGCGACCTGCTGGCCCCGCTGCTGGATCTCCCCGGAGTCGCCGAGGCCGCCGAATCAGCGCGCGATGCGCTCGGTAAGGCCCACCGGCACCGGACCAACCTGCGCAATTGGCCGGTCACCGCGGCCGAATCCGCGGTTCGCGGTGCCCGATCCTCGTCGGCACTGGACGGCGGCGGTGTGCGACTCGACCAGGCCGACGCCGCCGCGGGGTCCGACGATCCGGTGCTGGCCGGTGCGCTGCGCGTCGGGCAGGCTCTGGACGGCGGTGCCACCAACCTGGTTGGCGTCTGGCGGCGCGCCCCGCTGCAGGCGCTGGCGCGGTTGCACGCGTTGGCGGCTGCGGACCTGGCGGATGACGCGCACTTGGGCCGACCGCGTCCGGTTCCAGAGATCTCCGCCCGGCTGGATCTGGTGACCCGGCTGGTCACCGGGGGAAGTTCGGTACCGGCCCCGGTGTTGGCGGCCGTCGCACACGGTGAGGTGCTGACCCTGAACCCGTTCGGCAGCGCCGACGGCGTTGTGGCGCGGGCGGTTTCACGTCTGGTGACGATTGCGTCCGGTCTCGATCCGCACGGGCTGGGGGTTCCCGAGGTGTTCTGGTTGAGGCGTGCCGAGGAATACCGTTCCGCAGCAGCGGCTTTCGCCACCGGAGAACCCGAGGGTGTCGGCAGCTGGCTGCTGATCTGCTGTCGAGCGCTGGAAGACGGTGCGCGAGAAGCGTTGTCGATTGCAGAGGCGGCCGCTGGCTAGTCGGGTCTAGTCGAGGCGATACCGATTGCCCAACTCGACAAAATGCCGCAATCCACTCGCAAGACCGCGCCCATTTGTCGGTTTGGGCGCTAGTCCGGTCGGGCGACGATGCGGACGGTCCCTACATGCGACGGTCCCTTCATGCGAAGCGGGCGGCGCTCCGAAACGTGTTCGGCTCGCCGCCCGCTAGCACGGTTTCCGGGTTACCAAGCGTGCTAGGTGGGTTGCGTGATGGCCTCGGCGCTTCTTGCTTCCGCTTCGGATTCAACGCTCCAGACTGAGCCTGTCGATCCGCTCACTTCTGCAATTACGCAGGCCCGCAACGCTTCTGCCGTTATGGTGGCGCGCTTCGCGTGGGTGCTCGTAACCGTGCTGGATAGTTTGGCTCGGGAGGTGGAACCTTCTCTTCCGGTGCCGCCTTGGCCTTACCAAACTTCCGTGCCTTCTTTGTACTACGTGATGGCGGTCACAGCAAGTGCAAAACGCAAACCCGTTGCGAACTTGTGCGCCGGGGGCAACTGCGGCGCTCGGAGCGGTCCATTTCGTTCTCCGGATCGAGCGGCTTCGGA
>CAYPTG010000136.1:3417-6616 GCA_964413455.1 uncultured Mycobacterium sp.
CCCGGGGGCGGGGGCCCCCCCCCTCCGGGAAATCGGCAGTTCAGCCCGGCTGTCCGGAGCCGCAAATTCTCAGGAAATCAGTGGAATCGTGGTGTGTGAATTGCTTGCGCGAAGCGCGCCGGGCGTGTGTATAGTTAGCACCACTCGGCTAACGCCGAGCGTGTATCAGCCCGACCCCCCGGGGCTGATTCACGACGACCCTCGCCTCCTCCCCCCCTGGCGAGGGTCGTCCCTTTTTGTGGGGTTCTTGCTCTGGAGCAGCAGAGGCAACCGGCCCAGCCGGGCAGGTTATCCCCAGTCTCAGCGTCATCCACAGAGCCGTCTCGGGTGGCTGGCCGGCGGGCGGCCCGGACCGCAAAGTGGCGCGCATGACTCACCCCGCGCCCGTTGTCCTGACACTGATCGCCGACGACGAACTGTGTGCCAGTGCCGAGCGGATCTCCGCGGCGGTCGGGGCGCACCCGATACGGGCCGAGATGCCGAGCCGGAGAAATTGGCTCGCCGCTGCCGCGGTAGTACTTGACGAACAGGGTGCGCTGCGGTGCGCGCGGGCGGGCCTGCCCCGGCGCGACGGCGTACTGCTGGTCGGATCAGAGGATCCTTCGTCGGATCTGTGGGCGGCCGCCGTCGACGTCGGCGCCCAACGACTGTGTGCGCTACCCGCGCAGGAGGACGAGCTGGTTCGGCACCTGGCCGAGGCCACCGAAACCGGACCCGCTGTCGATCACCGCGGGCAGGTGATCGCCGTGCTGGCCGGTCGCGGCGGGGCCGGCGCTTCAGTGTTCTCCGCTGCTCTGGCGCTATCCGCCGGGAACGCACTGCTGGCCGACCTCGACCCGTGCGGTGGCGGAATCGATCTGTTGCTCGGCGGAGAGTCGTTACCCGGGCTGCGTTGGCCGGACCTGCGGCTACAGAGTGGCCGGTTGGGATGGTCAGCGGTCCGGGATGTGCTGCCGCACCGGCGCGGAGTGAGCATCCTGTCGAGCACCCGTAGCTTCCACGAGATCGACCCGGGCGCGGTCACTTCGCTCCTGGAAGCCGGCCGGCGCGGCGGCGCGGCCGTGGTCTGCGACATTCCACGCCAGCTGACACCGGCCGGTGCGGCGGCGCTGCAATTCGCCGATCTGACCGTCGTGGTGACCAGTTCCGATGTTCGAGCGGTCGCGGCTACTGCGGCGGTGATCAGTGTGGTGCGCACCCTCAACCCCGCCGTCGGGCTGGTGGTGCGCGGTCCGTCACCCGGCGGCCTGTCGGCCCGGCAAGTCGCCGACGCGGCCGCAGCACCGCTGTTGGCCGCGATGCGCCCCGAGCCGATGCTGGCACAGCGGCTGGAACAAGGCGGTTTGCGGATCAGGCGTCGCTCGCCGCTGGGCCGGGCGGCCCGCACAGTGCTGGACGTGCTGACCAGTAACGGCAGGCCGTCGTGAGCGGGTCGCTGGTCGAACGGGTCAGGGAACGGCTGGCCGCCGAGTCTGGGCCGCTGCGCCCGACCGTTGTCGCTGCGGCCATTCGGGCCGAGTCCGGTGGGGTGCTCGGTGCCACCGAGGTGCTGGACAACCTACGCGTCTTGGAGACCGAGCTGACCGGCGCGGGCATTCTCGAACCTCTGCTGCGGGCTGACGGGACGACCGACGTTCTCGTCACTTCACCCTGGGACGTGTGGGTGGACGATGGAAACGGGTTGCGGCGCAGCGATATTCGCTTCACCGACGAGGAGGCTGTGCGGCGGCTGGCGCAACGTCTTGCCGCCGCTGCGGGCCGCCGGCTGGACGACGCCCAGCCATGGGTCGACGGGCAGCTGGCTGAGCTCGGCGGCGGGCATTTCACTGTGCGGCTGCACGCGGTGCTGCCACCCATCGCGCCCGCGGGCACCTGTCTGTCGCTGCGGGTGCTGCGCCCGGCCACCCAGGATCTGGCGGCACTGACCGCGGCCGGGGCCATCGACCCGCAGGCCCGGCAATTACTCGACGACCTCATCGCGGCCCGGTTGGCGTTCCTGGTTTCCGGCGGGACCGGAGCCGGCAAAACAACGTTACTGTCGGCGGCCCTCGGCGCGGTCTCCGGCGATGAGCGGATCGTCTGCGTAGAGGACGCGCCGGAGCTGGCGCCGCGGCACCCGCATCTGGTTCGTCTGGTGGCCCGCGGCGCCAATGTCGAAGGGGCAGGGGAGATTACCCTGCGCCAACTGGTCCGCCAGGCGCTGCGGATGCGGCCGGACCGCATCGTGGTGGGTGAGGTTCGGGGCGGCGAGGTGGTCGACCTGCTGGCCGCCCTCAACACCGGTCACGACGGCGGGGCCGGAACCGTGCACGCCAACAGCCCGGCCGAAGTCCCGGCGCGGTTGGAGGCGCTGGCCGCCGTCGGCGGCCTGGATCGCGGCGCCTTGCACAGCCAACTGGCAGCGGCGGTTCAGGTGATCGTCCATGTCGGCCGCGGTCGGCACGGCCGGCGTCTGGACGAGATCGCGCTGCTGCGCCGCGACGACGCCGGACGCTGTCGGGCGGTGCCGGTCTGGCGGGCCGGCCACGGGCTGGCCGAGGCGGCACCGTGCTTCGGCCAGCTGGTCGACGGGCGGCGCGGCCGATGACCGGCGGCACCGTGGCCGCACTGGTGTTGGCGACCGCCGCGATGATCGCCCCCGGCTCGCCTCGGCACCGGCTGCAGCCGCGCACCGGACGCCGCCGCAGCGGACGGCGGGTTGTGGTGCCGGCCGTCGCGATACTCGGCGCACTGGTGGTGATCATGGCCCGGCCCTCGGTGGTGCTGGCACTGATCATGGTCGGTACCGCCGCGACGGCCCGGCACCGTCGTCGCCGCAAAGACCGGCTGCGCCGCGCCGAGTGCCAGGCGATGGCCGCCGCGCTCGATGTGTTGGTCGGGGAGTTGCGGGTGGGAGCTCATCCGGTGCGCGCCTTCACGATTGCCGGCGCCGAGTCCGCCGGCCCCGTGGGTGCTGCACTGCGAGTGGTGGCCGCCCGGGCCCGGTTGGGCGCCGACGTTGCCGCAGCACTGAGGTCCGGCGCCGGCGGCTCGTCAGTGCCGAACCACTGGCGCCGGCTCGGGATCTGCTGGGAGCTGGCGGCCCAGCACGGCGTGGCGATGGCCGTCCTGATGCGGGCCGCGCACCGCGATGCCGTCGAGCGACTGCGTTTTGCCGACCGCATCCAGGCATCCCTGGCCGGGGCCCGGGCAACCGCCG
>CAYPTG010000137.1:0-6596 GCA_964413455.1 uncultured Mycobacterium sp.
ACGGCCACAACGACTTCGAACGCCTCCTAGCCAGCCTGGGCATCACCCAAAAGAACGGACGCCCCGGCCATCCCCAAACCCAAGGAAAAATCGAGCGATTCCACCAAACCCTCAAACGCTGGCTCACCCCACGACCACGCCCAGCCACCCTGACCGACATGCAAGCCCTGCTCGACGAATTCCGCCACATCTACAACACCGAACGCACCCACCGCGCCCTCCCGCCAGGCACCACGCCACACGTGGCCTACACCGCCCGACCCAAAGCCCACCCCGCCGCGGCCACCGACACCTTCCGCATCCGCCACGACATCATCGACCAATTCGGCAAACTAACCCTGCGCCACGGCAGCCGACTACACCATCTCGGCATCGGCCGACGCCACGCAGCCACCCCAGTACTCATCCTCGTGACCACCACCACCGTCACCGTCGTGAGCAAAACCAACTACCAACTCATCGCAAGCCACACCATCGACCCCACCCGAAACTACTGGCGCAACCAACAGAAAAACCCCGGCCGATGGCCGGGGCACTCTGTAACCCATGACGCGACTCACATGTAACCCATGACCCGACTCATCACATGAGCGGTGGCGGAGGGATTTGAACCCCCGGACGGTGTTAGCCGTCTCTCGCTTTCAAGGCGAGTGCATTAGGCCGCTCTGCCACGCCACCGTCGACCAGCCTAGCGGGGGCTCAGGACCGTCTGCGCTTCCTCCTGGGTGGGGCGTTGGTCTTCAGCGCATCGCTCAACCGCCGACAGTTATCGCCGATCGACTGCACCTGCGAACGGGTCAACGGTTGCAGAAAGCGTTGTTGGATGGCGTCGGAGTAGGCCGCCATCGCTTCCAGCACCACCTTGCGGCCCCGGTCGGTGATGCTGGCCAGTACCCCGCGTCCGTCGTCCGGACTGGCTTCCCGTCGCACCAGGCCGGCTTCCTCCAATCGCCGGATCTGCCGAGTCACCCGGCTGGGTAGCGACAACAGCTGGCCCGCGAGGTCCCCCATCCGGGCCGAGCCGGTCTCCGACTTGTTCAGTATTTCCAGCAGCCGCACATCGACCAGGCTCAGTTTGTACCCGTCCGACAGGGTCCGGTTGAGCGAACCGTAGATCCGCAGCCCGGCCTCCAGAAAGTTTTCCCACGCCCGCTGCTCGGAAACGTCAAGTCCCGGAATAGCGCTTGCTGCCCGCCCTGAAAAGGTCCCACCCATGAGGGCATCGTAGAGGATAGATAGACCGACTCTGCACTCATATCGAGACCAGCGGTACCGTTAACTCGTGCGGGCGATAATCCCGGATTCGTCCCGGCTCCAGTGGCGCGACGTGCCGGATGTGACGGCCGGGCCGGGTGAGGTTCTGATCAAAGTCGCCGCGGCCGGCGTCAACCGCGCCGACCTGCTCCAGGCTGCGGGACGGTACCCGCCCCCACCAGGCGCCAGTGAGATCCTGGGTTTGGAAGTCTCCGGAGTGATCGTCGACGTGGGCCCGGGAGTTGCGGATCTGGCCGTGGGACAAGAGGTTTGTGCGTTGCTTGCTGGCGGTGGCTACGCCCAATACGCGGCGGCCCCGGCGGCCCAGGTGATGCCGGTGCCGCTCGGTGTTGGGGTGGAAGATGCCGCGGGTTTGCCTGAGGTTGCCTGCACGGTGTGGTCGAATCTGGTGCTGACCGCGGGGCTGTTCGCTGGCCAGACGGTGCTCGTGCACGGCGGTGCCAGCGGAATCGGTACCCACGCCATCCAGATCGCCCGGGCGTTGGGTGCCCGGGTCGCGGTGACCGCCGGATCGGCGGACAAACTGGCGTTGTGCGCGGATCTGGGCGCCCAGATCCTGATTTCCTACCGCGACGAAGATTTCGTGGCCAGCGCGCGCGTCGCGACCGGAGGCCGCGGCGTCGACCTGATCCTGGATCTGATGGGCGCGGCGTACTTGGAGCGCAACCTGGCGGCGTTGGCTCTCGACGGCCGGTTGGTGATCATCGGGATGCAGGGCGGGGTCAAGGCCGAGCTAAACATCGGAACCCTGATCGGCAAACGGCTCAGCGTGTTCGGCACCGCACTGCGCGGCCGGCCGGCGGACGGCCCGCACGGCAAGGCGCCGATCGTGGCGGCCGTGGTGGAGTCGGTGTGGCCGATGATCGCCGACGGCCGGGTGCGGCCGGTCATCGGTGCCCGCTACCCGATTCAGCAGGCCGCCGAGGCGCACCGGGCGCTGGCGGCCGGCGAGACGTTCGGCAAGGTGCTGTTGACCATCGACGATTGATGACGCGCTGATCGACGCTTCCGCGGGCGGCGGCCGCCTGACGTCGCTACCCCAACGACGCCAGGGTCCGCACCAGGTGGTCGATCTCGGCCATCGTCGAATAGTGGGCCAGCCCGATCGTCACCGCGCCACCGATCTCGTCCACCCCGATCTGCTCCAGCACCCGGGAGGTGGGGTTGCAGATCGCCAGCAGACCGTTGTCGGCCAGCCGTTGCACCACCCGTTCGGCGGGCACGCCGCTGACCGTGATGCTCAGCACGGGGATGCGCACCGGTGGGTCGCCGATCAGCGTCACCAACGGCAGCGACCGCAGCGATGTGACCAGGTATTCGAACAGCTCGTCCAGATAGTCCTGCGCGGATTCCATCGACTGGACTAGTCGTTCGTGCCGGGTACCTTGAGCGTCCTCATCCAGGCCGGCCAGGTACTCCACGCTGGCGACCAACCCGGCCAGCAATGCGTATTGATGAGCGCCCAGCTCCAGGCGGGCCGCGCCGGTAGCGGCGGGATCGGTCGACACCGACCCGAAGGTGTCGATCAGCCCGGGGTTACGGAACACCAGCGCCCCGATCGGCGGGCCGCCCCATGCGGCAGCGTTGACCGCCACCACATCGGCATCCACCACGGCCATGTCAAGAAGGCGGTATGGCGCGGCCGCCGAATGGTCCACCACCACCAGCCCACCGGCGCGGTGCACCAGTTTGGCCACCGCCTGTACGTCGGTCAGGGTGCCCAGGGTCGAGGACGCCGACGGGATCGCCGCCAGCCGGGTGTCCGAGCTCAACAGATCGTCCCACTGATAGATCGGCAGCTCACCGGTCTCGATATCGGCCTCGGCCCATTTCACCTTGGCGCCGAACCGATCCGCGGCGCGCAGCCAGGGCGCGATGTTGGCCTCGTCGTCCAGTCGGCTGACCACCACCTCATGACCCAGGCCGGCTCGGCTGGAGGACGCATCGGCCAGCGAGGCCAGCAACACGGCACGATCGGAGCCCAGCACCACACCGGACGGATCGGCATTGAGCAGATCGGCGATCGCGCGGCGGGCGGCGTCGAGCAGTGCGGCGCTGCGCTGGGCCGCCGGATGAGCGCTGCGGGCGTTAGCCGTGGCACCGCGAAACGCGGTCGAGACGGTGGTGGCCACCGCTTCCGGGACCGCCATTCCGGCCGGAGCGTCGAAACGCATCCACCCGTCGCCGAGAGCCGGATGCAGGCCGCGCACACGAGCGACGTCGTATGGCATCGCACCCCACCTTCGGCCCGTCCCCTGCTGCGGCGGACCCGGTATTGCCGGACAACCCGCCCGACGGCGTACCGGATCGCGTCACCATACTAGGGCAGTGAACTTCGGCTCCGGAGTACTGATCGCGGTGTTGCTGTTGACCGTGCCCGGTGCCGTCGTCGCCCGTGCCGGCGGGCTGCGCTGGCCGGCGGCGATCGCGACCGGCCCGGCGTTGACCTACGGGGTGGTGGCGCTGGCCATCGTCCCATTCGGTGCCCTGGGCGTGCGGTGGAACGCCGTGACGGCGGCCACGGTGCTGGCCGGTGTATGCCTGCTGCTGATCGGTTATCGCGTTTTGCTGGGGAGCCTCCGCCGTCCGACGATCAAGCGGCGGTCGAGCCGCGTTGAGGAGGGCGGTGAATGGGTCCGCCGTCCGACGATCAAGCGGCGGCCGGATTGGCCGGCCGTTGTCGCCGGAGTCGGCGTGGTGTTCGGTGCGCTGGCGATCGGCTACGCAGCGTGGCGCGGAATGCCGCACTGGCAGTCCATCCCCAGCAATTGGGATTCGGTATGGCACGCCAACACCGTCCGCTGGATTCTGGACGACGGCCAAGCCTCACCCACCCACATGGGCGAACTACGCAATGTCGAGACTCACGCCCCGCTCTATTACCCGTCGGCCTTCCACGCACTGGCCGCGGTGCTGGCCCAACTGACCGGAGCCGCACCCACCACCGCCTACACCCTCAGCTCGCTGGCGGCGGCGGTCTGGTTGTTCCCGCTCAGCGCGGCCCTGCTGACCTGGCAGCTGCTGATCAGCCGGACCACCCGGTGGCGCACGGCCGGGGCCGCGGCGACCGCGGCCGGATTGTCGGCGTCGTTCACCGCCGTCCCCTATGTCGAGTTCGCCACCGCCGCGATGCCCAATATGGCCGGATACGGCATCGCGATCCCGGCGTTCGTACTGGTGACGATGACGCTGGCGCACCGCGACCGGATTCCGTTGGCAGTGCTGGCGGTGCTGGCCGTGTTCTCGGTGCACCTGACCGCCGGCGTCGTGCTGCT
Source organism: uncultured Mycobacterium sp. (assembly GCA_964413455.1). GTDB lineage: Bacteria > Actinomycetota > Actinomycetes > Mycobacteriales > Mycobacteriaceae > Mycobacterium. The sequence continues at coordinate 4,551 of CAYPTG010000137.1, forward strand.
GACCTTCCTGGTGGCTTGGTGGCTATTGGAGGCGCTGCCGCACCCGGTGCGCGGGCGCGTCGGCGACTTTGCGACGTTGGCGGCCGTCGCTGTTCCCAGCCTGCTGGTCCTGCTGCCGCAGTTCCGTAGCGTGTTGCAGCAGGCCCAGATCATCAGTGGCCACGAATTCCTCACCTACGAGGGCAAGAAGCGGGGGTTGTTCGACGCCGTCGTCCAGCACACCCGCCACCTCAACGACTTCCCCATCCAGAACATTCTTATCGCGCTGGCCGGCGCGGGATTCTTGCTGTTGCTGTTCAAGCGCATCTGGTGGCCGGCCGCGGTGTGGCTGTTGCTGGTCGTGTCGATCGTGTATTCCTCGGCGCCGTTCGGCGGGCCGATCGCCGCCGTCGTGCACCGATACAGCGACCTCTACTACAGCGACCCACGTCGGCTGTCCGGGGTGATCAATCTGCTGTTGACGCCGATGGCCGGTGTCGCGCTGTTCTCCGCTGCGCTGCTGACCGTGGCCGGGGCGCGGCGACTGGCAACCCGCTGGGGCGGCCCGGCCTCGCGGATCGGCCGTGACGTTTGGATCGGCGCCACCGCCGTGCTGCTCGCCGTCGTCTGCGGCGGATTGGCCCGGCACTACCTGCCGCGCCACGAGTTCCTGATGGGCGACAAATACGACCAGGTGATGGTCGGTGAGGAGGATCTGCAGGCGTTCGCCTACCTGGCCGAGTTGCCGGGTGCGCACGACACGGTGATCGGCAACGCCAACGTCGACGGCACCGCCTGGATGTACGCGGCGGCCGACTTGCATCCGCTGTGGACGCACTACGACTACCCGGTGCAGCAAGGCCCCGGCCAACACCGCTTTGTGTTCTGGGCCTACGCCGACGACGCCGATCACGACCCGCGGGTGGCCGAGGCGGTGCGCGCGCTGAATATCCGGTACCTGCTCGTCAGCGGCCCGGTGGTCCGGGGGTTCACCATGCCCGACGGGCTAGTGTCACTGGACAAGTCCCGGTCGTGGACCAAGATCTACGACAACGGCGTCGCCCGGATATACCAATGGCACGGAACATCGGCACAGAATGCTCACTGAGACACATGTTTACTGAGACACGAGGTATTGCTCACCGCATGACAGCGAACTCCGACGACGACAATATCGAGGTCATCACCGGAACAGAGGCGGGCGAACTGACCGCCGCCGATCAGCTCGCGGTGACCGACCTGGTGGAGCAACCGGCCAAGGTGATGCGGATCGGCACGATGATCAAGCAGCTGCTGGAAGAGGTCAAGGCCGCACCGCTGGATGACGCCAGCCGCGGCCGGCTGCGGGAGATCCACGCCACCAGCATCAAGGAACTCGAAGACGGTTTGGCCCCGGAGCTGCGCGACGAACTTCAACGGCTGGTGCTGCCGTTCTCCGAAGACTCGCTGCCCTCGGATGCCGAGCTGCGGATCGCCCAGGCCCAGCTGGTGGGGTGGCTGGAAGGACTGTTCCACGGCATCCAGACAGCGCTGTTCGCTCAGCAGATGGCGGCGCGGGCCCAGCTGGAACATATGCGTCAGGGTGCGCTGCCGCCCGGGATGGGACAGCAGCCCAGCGGCGGTACGCCGCACGGAACCGGTCAGTACCTCTAGGTCGACTGTGGCTGCTGATCCCTACATCGAGACCCGCAACGCCTGGGTCGAGTTCCCCATCTTCGACGCCAAGACCCGGTCGCTGAAGAAAACCTTCCTCGGTCGGGCCGGTGGGGCCATCGGGCGCAACGCCGACAACGTCGTCGTCATCGAGGCGCTGCGCGATATCACCATGACCCTGAAGATGGGAGACCGCATCGGCCTGGTCGGACACAACGGCGCCGGCAAGTCGACGCTGCTGCGGCTGCTGTCCGGAATCTATGAACCCACCCGCGGGCGCACCATCGTAAAGGGCCGTGTCGCACCGGTTTTCGACCTCGGCGTCGGGATGGACCCGGAGATCACCGGTTACGAGAACATCATCATCCGCGGGTTGTTCCTGGGGCAGACCCGCAAGCAGATGCAGGCCAAGGT
>CAYPTG010000138.1:0-6594 GCA_964413455.1 uncultured Mycobacterium sp.
GGCCGATCACTCGGTAGTCGAGAACAACATCGTGCAAACCATCGCCTCGGCGGCGGGCACCCTGTCCTCGATCATCTTCGTGCTGCCGGGCCTGGTGATGATCGGCTGGTGGGTGGGCTTCCCGTTGTGGACCACCACCGCCATCTGCCTGGTCGGCGGCGTGCTGGGCGTCATGTTTTCCATCCCGTTGCGGCGGGCTCTGGTCACCGGTTCCGATCTGCCCTACCCCGAGGGCGTCGCCGCGGCGGTGGTGCTGCGAATCGGTGACAGCTCCCGAGGCGCCGAGGAGGGCCGCACCGGGGTCAGGATGATCACCATCGGGGCGCTGGTTTCGGCGGCCTTCGCCTTCCTGGTCAACCTCAAAGCAGTGGCCGGCGAAGTCGCCCTGTTCTTCCGCCTCGGGTCCGGCGGTTCGATGTTCGGCGCCAGCCTGTCGATGGCACTGATCGGTGTGGGCCATCTCATCGGCCTGACCGTCAGCTGCGCGATGTTGTTCGGCATGATCCTGTCCTTCTTCGTGCTGCTGCCGCTGTACACCATCGGCAAGTTCGGCTCCGGCGCCTCAATCTCCGACGTGATCAGCAACGCCTTCTCCCAAGACGTCCGGATGATCGGCGCCGGCGCCATGGCCATCGCGGCGGTCTGGACTCTGCTGAAGATCGCCCGGCCGATCATGAAGGGCATCGCCGCATCCATCGCCGCCGCCCGCAACCGCCGCGCCGGGCAGCTGGCCGATATCACTGAGCGCGACATCCCGTTCCCGATCGTCGCCGTGACGGCAGCGCTGATGATGATCCCGATCTCCCTGCTGCTCTGGGAATTTGCCCAGAACTCGATCCTGCATGGCAGCTCCGTCGGGATCGTGGTGATGAGCGTGGTGTTCATCGCCGTCATCGGCTTCGTCGCATCGGCGGTGACCGGTTATATGGCGGGGCTTGTCGGCTCGTCGAACAGCCCGGTTTCCGGCGTGGGAATCCTGGTCGTGGTCATCGCCGCGCTGCTGATCAAGTACACCTTCGGCACCACCGACGCCAACCATTCGCTCGCGCTGATGGCGCTGACGCTGATCGCGACGGCGGTGACCTTCTGTGCCGCCACCATCTCCAACGACAACCTCCAAGACCTCAAGACAGGTCAGTTGGTGGGGGCCACGCCGTGGAAGCAGCAGGTTGCGCTGATCATCGGTGTGACGTTCGGCGCGGTGGTGATCCCGCCGATCCTCAACCTGATGCAGAGGGCGTTCGGCTTCGCCGGCGCACCCGGTGTCGACGCCGCCAAGGCGCTGCCGGCGCCGCAGGCCGCACTGATTTCGTCGCTGGCCAAGGGTGTGCTGGGCGGCTCGCTGAACTGGACGCTGCTGGGAATCGGTGCGCTGATCGGTGTCGGCGTGATCATCGCCGACGAGGTGCTGACCAAGACTTCCCGCTTCCGGCTGCCTCCGCTGGCCGTCGGCATGGGCATGTATCTGCCGATGAGTTTGACGCTAACGATTCCGCTCGGCGCACTCATGGGCCACCTGCATGATCGGTGGGCCGAACGCACCGGCGGCGATGTCGAACGCAAGAAGCGTGCGGCGGTCCTGATGGCGACCGGTTTGATCGTCGGCGAAAGCCTCTACGGGGTGTTCTTCGCCGGTGTGGTGGCGGCCACCGGACACGACAACCCGTTCGCCATCTTCAACGTCGGCGGCAACCTCGGCCAGATACTCGGCCTGGCGGTGTTCCTGGGCGCCATCGTGTGGCTGTACCAGCGGGCCCGAGCGATGTCGGCGAAGGAGCCGGCGGTCACCGAATAGGCGGTCACCGGATAGGCGGTCACCGAATAGGAAGGCAGTCCGACGGATGACCGTGATATCTGCCAATGCACGTCATGGCGTCCAGATCAGCAGATCCTCCATCCCGTTGTTCATGGTCACCGTCGTCGGGGCAGGTCCGGTGACGTCGAAATGGATCTTTCCGGTCGCCTGAGCTCCTTGCGGGATGCTGGCGCCGCTGATGTTGGCCGGGCTAGCCACCTGCCATAGCACCCGGTAGGCCGCCTGATTGGGGGCGATGGCGTTGAATTGCGAAATAGCGGGCGTCACAGTTCCGCGGATGGCGCTTACGGTGGCGGTGGCTTCCCATAGTGCGCCGCGCACCGGAAACCCGGGCATCACATCAGAACTGGGTTTCAGGTCGCTGACCTTCCAGCTCAGCAGCACCTGACCGACGCTGTCGGTCATCGTCAGTGTGGCGCCCAACTTGCCGACGACGGGATAGGACGCCGAAGCCGTTGGGGCACTGGCGATTCCGAATCCAACAATGGCTGTCATTAATACCGATAGGAGAATCTTGACAATCTTCATTGCGCTTTCCTCACTCTTCTTTTCAGTGGCGAGGCAGCCTCCGCGCTGGTTGGCGCAGAGTCCAACCCGATAAGGAAATTCTTCACCGTCAGCACGGCCAGAACAAGGTCCTATTGGGTGCTCGTCGTTTCTCGGCCCGATCGCGGTTATCGTCGGATGCGGAGGTACGAGATGCGAATGAAGCTTCTGTTGCTGCTCATGGCGGGAATGCTGTCGCTGACCAGCTGCGCAATCGCCGGCGGCGACGACACGACACCGGCCACACCCGATGTCTCCTTGACCGACACCCACTGGAAGCTGGTCGAGGTGGAGGGCCAGCCGGTGCAGGTGGCCGAACAGATGCGTGAACCCAACCTGGTGTTCTCCGGCCAGGATCATCGCGTCGCCGGCTCCGGCGGGGTGAATCGGCTGATGGGCGGCTACACGCTCGACGGAAATTCGCTCGTCTTCTCACAAACCGCGATGACGATGATGGCCGGCCCCCCGGAAGCGATGCAGCAGGAGCACGCGATCACCAACGCCTTGCAGCGGGTCAGGACCTTCCACATCGTCGGGGATCAACTCACCCTGGCCGACGAGTCGGGCCAACCGGTGATGAAAGCTATTGCGGTCCGGTAGGGCTCCAGATATTCGCCATGCTCTGTCCTGCGGATTGCCGTCCCGCGTGTTGGAATAGCTCCATTGCGCTGCGCCCGACGCTTGATGAGGATGGCCCCCGATGAATATCGATTCTCTTTCGGTTTATGTCGGTCCGAACGTGCACGCGCGGGAGGCCGTGATCCGGCTCAAGCTGGACGTCAAGCCGAGCTATGCGGAAACCCTCAAGGGCCTGGGGGCGGACGTGATCAACAAATTGGCGGCGGTGCTGCCGGGGCTTGCGGTGGAACAGGCCGAGTGGCTTGCCGCATTGCACGCCGGCGAAGCGCTGTCCATCGGCGATCTGGTCGCAAAGCTGGCTTTGGCGCTTCAGCATGCCGCCGGCATTGACGGCACGCTGGCGTGGTCGGGACCGACGGGTGATCCAGACATCGTCGAGGTGTTCTACAGCTACGGCAATGAGGACATCGGTATCGAGGCCGGCGAAGTTGCCTGCGACATGCTCGCGGCCATCGCCCGCGCCGACCACGGGGCTCCCGACCTCGACAAAAACGTCGAGGATTTCCTGGCGTATGCCGACCGGCATTCTCTCGGGCCCTCGGCGATGGAATTGGTACGTGCTGCGCAGGCCCGCGACATTCCGGTCTACCGGCTCAACGACGCCAGCCTGATCCAGGTCGGCGAAGGCAAGTATCAGCAGCGGATCGAGGCGGCGCTGACCTCGAAGACCTCACATATCGCTGTCGAAATCGCCTCGGACAAGAACCTCTGCAACACCATCCTTGCCGATCTCGGGCTGCCCGCTCCGAAGCAGAAGCTGGTCTACGACGTAGACGAGGCGATAAGGGCGGCCGAACGCATCGGCTATCCCGTCGTCATCAAGCCGCTCGACGGCAATCATGGCCGCGGCGTCACCGTCAACATCACCTCCGAGGACGGCATCGCCGCCGCCTTCGAGACCGCCGATGCCGAAGGATCGGCCGTGGTGGTGGAGACCATGCTCTACGGCGACGACCACCGGCTTCTGGTGGTCAATGGCCAGCTCGTCGCCGCCGCACGCCGGGTGCCGGGGCATGTGAAGGGCGACGGCCGGCACACCATCGCCGAGCTGGTGGAGATCGTCAATCAGGATCCGCGTCGTGGCGTCGGACACGAGAACGTGCTGACGCGCCTGGAACTCGACGATCAAGCCAAGCGCTTGCTTGAGGAAAAGGGCTACACGGAAAAGACGGTCCCCGCCGAGGGCGAAGAGGTCTATCTGCGCAAGACCGCGAATATTTCGACGGGCGGCACGGCGGTGGATGTCACCGACACGATCCATCCCGACAACAAGCTGATGGCCGAACGGGCGATCCGGGCGATCGGGCTCGATGTCGGGGCCGTGGATTTTCTGACCACCGATATCACCAAGAGCTATCGCGAAACCGGCGGCGGCATTTGCGAGATCAATGCCGGACCCGGCCTGCGCATGCATATCTCGCCTTCGGAGGGCACACCGCGCGACGTGGGCGGGGCGATCATGGACATGCTGTTCCCGCCGGGCACCCAGGCGCGCGTTCCCATCGCCGCTCTGACCGGAACGAACGGCAAGACCACCTGCTCGCGCATGCTGGCGCACATCCTGAAAATGGCGGGCCATGTCGTGGGACAGACCTCGACCGACGCCGTGGTGATCGACGGCAACGTAACCGTCAAGGGCGACATGACCGGGCCGGTCTCCGCCAAAATGGTGCTGCGCGATCCTTCGGTCGACATCGCGGTCCTGGAGACGGCGCGCGGCGGCATCGTCCGCTCCGGCCTGGGCTACAACTTTTGCGATGTGGGCGCGGTGCTCAACGTCGCGACCGACCATTTGGGGCTTGGCGGCGTCGACACGCTGGAGGGCCTTGCCCGGGTGAAACGCGTCGTCGCAGAAGTCACCCGCGGCACGGTGGTGCTCAACGCCGATGACGAGCAGACGCTGAAAATGGCGTCCTTCTCCCCCGCCAAGCAGGTCATGTATGTGACGCGCGACCCGGAGCATGAACTGGTGCGCGAACATATCCGGCTCGGCAAGCCCGCGATCGTTCTTGAGCAGGGGCTCAACGGCGACCAGATCGTGATTTACGACAATGGCCGGCAGATGCCGCTGATGTGGACCCACCTCATCCCGGCGACCCTGGAAGGCAAGGCGCTGCACAACGTCGAAAACGCCATGTTCGCCGCCGGTATGGCCTATGCGCTCGGCAAGACACTGGATCAGGTCCGCACCGGGTTGCGCACCTTCGATAACAGCTTCTTCCAGAGCCCCGGCCGGATGAACGTCTTCGATGAACACGGCTTCCGAGTGATCCTCGACTACGGGCACAACGAGGCGGCGGTAGGGGCCATGGTCGACGTGGTCGACAGGCTCAAGCCGCGCGGGCGCCGGATCGTCGGCGTGACCTGCCCGGGCGACCGGCGCGACGAGGACGCGGCGGCGATTGCGGCTAAAGTCGCCGGCCATTTCGACACTTACATCTGCCACCGCGACGACAATCTGCGCGATCGCGGGCCAGACGAAGTGCCAATGTTGTTGCGGGACGCCCTGATTGCCGAGGGTGTCGCACCCGACGCGATCAGCATCATCGGGGAGGAAGACAAGGCACTCGACGCGGCGCTTGCGCAGGCGCAGCCCGACGATTTGGTGCTGTACTTCTGCGACGCGATCACGCGCTGCTGGAAGCAGATCGTTCACTTCACCCCGAAATTCACCGCGCCCGGACCCGAGCCCGTCGGAAAACGTCTGGCAGCATCCACATTCGACGTTCCCGATGGCTTCGTTCTCACCTCGGATGATCGCGGTGTGCTGATCGTTCCGACGAAATGACCCGGCGGCTCAGTAGAATCCCATTCATTCATCGTGGAAGCACTACCCCGAAGCTAGCGATCATCGGCGGCCGCCTAGAAGATGACAACGCTGCCATCTATGACGAGATGCGCCGTCTGGCCGGCGGAAGGATCGTCGTCTTCGCGACGGCGTCGTCGGCGCCCGACGAGGTCGGTGCCGAAACCGTCGGCGTGTTTCGCGCCTATGGCTTCGATGCCGTCCAGGCCGGGGTGCACGGCCCCGGGGCGGTGGCGGCCGCGCAGGACACGGGGATCGCCGCTCTTGTCGAGGACTATGGCAGCGTCTACTTCACCGGCGGCGACCAGGCTCTGATCACCGGGGCGCTGGCGCCGTACGGCAGGGAAAGCCGGGTGCTCAAAGCGATCCGCAAAGCCCAGCGCAAGGGTTCGCTGGTCGCCGGGTCGAGCGCCGGGGCCGCCATCATGTCCGAGGTGATGTTGTCCGGCGGTACGTCACTGGAAGCCGCGACCTATGGCGTGGTCGGTGATGCGGACCAGCCCGGAATGCTGCTGGCGCCGGGGCTCGGCTTCTTTCCCTGGGGCATGGTCGACCAGCATTTCATCAAGCGCGGCCGGTTCGGCCGGCTGGTCGTCGGCATGCAGGAGTCCGGCGCGAAGCGCGGCTTCGGTGTCGACGAAAACACCGCGCTGTTCGTCGAGGGCCGCAGCGCGCAAGTGATCGGCGAATACGGCGTCTTGGTGCTCGATCTTACGGAGGCGAAAGTCGATCGCAGCCATAGGCTGATCGAAAATATCGGTGTCAGCTATGCCGACAACGGCGACAG
>CAYPTG010000139.1:0-6571 GCA_964413455.1 uncultured Mycobacterium sp.
GAAGCTGGAGTCCGGGGTCACCGTCGGCGCCATCGTGGTAGTCAACGCCGTCGGCGACGTCTTCAGCCCCGCGACCGGGCTGCCCTGGATGGCCGACCTGACCGCGGCGTTCGGGCTGACGCCCCCGCCGGCGGCCCAGCTCGCCGGCTACGCCGCCCGGCACCGGGAAGCCAGCCCGCTGAATACCACCATTGCGGTGGTGGCCACCGACGCCGCGCTGAGCCCAGCCGGCTGTCGCCGGATGGCGGTGGCCGCCCAGGACGGACTGGCCCACGCCATCCGCCCGGTGCACACCCCGCTGGACGGCGACACCGTGTTCGCGCTGGCCACCGGTGCCGTCGAGGTGCCGCCCAACCCGGACACCCCCGCGGCGATGAGCCCGGAGACCGCGCTGATCACCGCCGTCGGCACCGCGGCCGCCGACTGCCTGGCCCGCGCGGTGCTGGCCGGGGTGCTGGCCGCGACGCCGGTGGCCGGCGTGCCCAGCTTCGGTGAGCTGCTGCCCGGCGCGTTCGGCGCAGATCCTGGCGGCACAGACCCCGACCGTCAGCAACCAGAGCAGGAGCGGACATGACCGGGATGGCTGGAATGACACCGTCGACCCCGACCAGCAAGTGGTCGGGCTGGAAGGTGGGCGGCGCGACCATCCTCACCTTCGTCGCGCTGCTCTACGTCATCGAGATCGCCGACCAGCTCAGCGGACATACGTTGGACCGCAACGGGATTCGGCCGCTGGAGCGCGACGGGCTGTGGGGCATCCTCTACGCGCCGCTGCTGCACGCCAACTGGGGGCACCTGCTGGCCAACACCGTCCCGGCGCTGGTGCTGGGTTTTTTGGTGACGCTGGCCGGGATGAGCCGGTTCGTCTGGGCCACCGCGATCATCTGGGTGCTCGGTGGGGTGGGCACCTGGCTGATCGGCGATATCGGCGGCTGCACGCTGCAGACCAACCACATCGGCGCCTCCGGGCTGATCTTCGGCTGGCTGGCGTTCCTGCTGGTGTTCGGCTGGCTGACCCGGCGCCTCTGGCAGATCGGTGTCAGCCTGGTGGTGCTGGTCTTCTACGGCGGGGTGCTGTGGGGTGCGGTGCCGGTGCTCAACCGCTGCGGCGGGGTGTCCTGGCAGGGGCATCTGTGCGGCGCCATCGCCGGGGTGCTGGCCGCCTACTGGCTGTCCAGCCCGGAGCGCGAGGCCCGGGCCAGCCGCAAGGCCGGCCGGGCGCTGCCCGGATGAGCCGCGACGCCCCGATCGGCATCTTCGACTCCGGCGTCGGCGGGCTGACCGTCGCCCGCTCGATCATCGATCAGCTGCCCGACGAGGACGTCATCTACGTCGGTGACACCGGCAACGGCCCGTACGGCCCGCTGAGCATGGCGCAGGTCCGCGAACACGCGCTGGCCATCGGCGACGATCTGGTGGGCCGCGGGGTCAAAGCGCTGGTCATCGCCTGCAACACCGCCTCGGCGGCCTGCCTCGGCGAGGCCAGGCAGCGCTACGACGTGCCGGTCGTCGAGGTCATCGCCCCGGCGGTGCGCCGCGCGGTGGCCACCACCCGCTCCGGGCGGATCGGCGTCATCGGCACCCAGGGGACCATCGCCTCGGGTGCGTATCAAGACGCCTTCGCCGCGGCAGGCGCCGACGGGGTGACGGCGGTGGCCTGCCCTCGGTTCGTCGACTTCGTCGAACGCGGCGTCACCAGCGGCCGGCAGATTCTCGGGCTGGCCGAGGGCTACCTGGAACCGCTGCAGCGCGCCGAGGTCGACACCCTGGTGCTGGGCTGCACGCACTACCCGCTGCTGTCCGGGGTGATCCAGCTGGTGATGGGGGATGCGGTGACGCTGGTGTCCAGCGCCGAGGAGACCGCCAAGGATCTGCTGCGGGTACTCACCGGAGACGATCTGCTGCGCCCGCACGACGAGCGGCGGCCCGCGCAGCGGGTGTTCGAGGCCACCGGAGACCCGGAGGCGTTCACCGCGTTGGCGGCGCGCTTCCTGGGGCCGGTGGTCACCGGGGTGCGGCACTGAGGTTGAACGCCTGAGGTGAATCCTGTGCCGCGCGTCCGCCGCAATAATTCTCGTTAACCCCGCGTTTACGTGGCAAGCTGAGCAGTGTGCAAATTAGGGTGCTGGGCTGCTCCGGCAGCGTCGTCGGCCCCGATTCGCCGGCCTCCGGCTATCTGGTGACCGCGCCCGGCGCCCCGCCGCTGGTGCTGGACTTCGGCGGGGGAGTGATGGGCGCGCTGCAGCGCTACGTCGACCCCAACGACGTGCACATTCTGCTGTCGCACCTGCACGCCGATCACTGCCTGGACCTGCCTGGGCTGTTCGTCTGGCGGCGCTACCATCCCACGCCGGCCACCGAGCGCGGGCTGATGTACGGGCCCAGTGATACCTGGACCCGGCTGGCGGCGGCGTCTTCACCGCTGGGTGGTGAGCTCGACGATTTCGCCGACATCTTCGATGTGCACGAGTGGGTCGACGGACAGGCCGTGCAGATCGACGGGCTGTCGGTGCTGCCGCGGCTGCTGAGCCACCCCACCGAGTCATTCGGGGTGCGGATCACCGACGAGGACGGCGCGACGATGGTCTACAGCGGCGACACCGGGATGTGCGAGTCGGTGGTCGAGCTGGCCGAGGGGGCCGACGTCTTCCTGTGCGAGGCGTCCTGGACCGACTCGCCGAACCGGCCGCAGCACCTGCACCTGTCCGGCGCCGAAGCGGGCCGGGTCGCCAAGCGGGCCGGGGTGGGCCGGCTGCTGCTCACCCACATCCCGCCGTGGACCTCCCGGGAGGACGTGGTCAGAGAGGCCGAAGCCGAGTTCGGCGGCCCGGTACACGCGGTGGTCGCCGGTGAGGCGATTGAGGTCAGCCGGGGATGACAGCATATGTTGCTATCATTCGATGATGCCCAAGGCGATGTCGAAGACCGTGACGCTGCGTCTATCCGAGAGCGCTTACGAAGCGGTCAAGCGGTACGCGGATGCTGACCGCAAGTCGATGAATTCCTTTATCGAGAGTGTGCTCGACGCCGAAGACATGCGTCGACGTTGCGACGCTCATGATCGGTGGATGCAAGAGCACCCTCAGGTCGTCGTCTTCAGCGAAGCATGGGCCGACGGAAATCTTGACGAGCTGTCGCAACGTTGAGATCACCACGCAGAGGCGAGATGTGGACAACGGGCAGCGGCGTTGACGTGCTGGTCATCTCTTCGACGGTCTACAACGAAATCCCCAGCGAACCCACGGTCGTCGTTGTCCCGATCTTCGACCACGACCCGGACACCGGCTTCGGCGTGGAACTGGGAGAGGGCGCGTGGGCGGCGCCCGGCTTGGTGACCAGCCTGCGCAAGGCGGCCCTGCGTGAGTTTCTTCGCCCGGTTGACGTCCAGGTGTTGACCGATGTGAACAACATGCTGTTCAAGATCCTGGCCACGCCGGACAAGTAAATCGGCGGCCGCCATCACCGGGTTAGGGTTCTGGACGTGACTTCACGACTCGACGGCCGCCGCGACGACGAACTGCGGCCGGTGACGATTACCCGCGGCTTCACCTCTCATCCGGCCGGGTCGGTGCTCGTGGAGTTCGGTGAGACCCGGGTGATGTGCACGGCCAGCGTCACCGAGGGGGTGCCGCGCTGGCGCAAGGGCTCCGGGCTGGGCTGGCTGACCGCCGAGTACGCCATGCTGCCCGGCGCCACCCACACACGTTCGGACCGCGAGTCGGTCAAGGGCCGGGTCGGCGGGCGTACCCAGGAGATCAGCCGGCTGGTCGGCCGCTCGCTACGGGCCTGCATCGACCTGGCCGCGCTGGGGGAGAACACCATCGCCATCGACTGCGACGTGTTGCAGGCCGACGGCGGCACCCGCACCGCCGCGATCACCGGCGCCTACGTCGCGCTGGCCGACGCCGTCACCTATCTGGGCGCGGCCGGCAAGCTGACCGATCCGCAACCGCTGTCCTGTGCGCTGGCCGCGATCAGCGTCGGGGTGATCGACGGCCGGGTGCGCGTCGACCTGCCCTACGAAGAGGACTCCCGTGCCGAGGTGGACATGAACGTCGTCGCCACCGACACCGGCACCCTGGTGGAGATCCAGGGCACCGGCGAGGGCGCGACGTTCCCGCGCTCGACGCTGGACGCGATGCTCGACGTGGCGCTGGCCGCCTGCGACACCCTGTTCGCCGCCCAGCGCGACGCCTTGGCGCTGCCGTATCCGGGTGAGCTGCCGCGCGGCGCAAAATGACCGCGCCGGCCAAGAAGTCCTCGGGGGGCTTAGGTCCGGTGGCCCAACTCCTGATCGCCAGCCGCAACCGCAAGAAGCTGGCCGAACTTCAGCGGGTGCTCGACGCCGCCGGCATCGTCGCGCTGGAGCTGCTCTCGCTGGCCGACGTGCCCGCCTACGACGAGGCACCGGAGACCGGCGCGACGTTCGAGGACAACGCGATCGCCAAGGCCCGCGACGGGTTCGCCGCCACCGGGCTGCCGACGCTGGCCGACGACTCCGGCATCGAGGTGGCCGCGCTCAACGGGATGCCGGGGGTGCTCTCCGCGCGGTGGGCCGGCGGCCATGGCGATGACACCGCGAATTACGCGCTGCTGCTGGCCCAGCTCGCCGACGTCCCCGATGCGCGCCGCGGTGCGGCGTTCGTCTCGGCGTGCGCGCTGGTCACCGGCCCCGGCCCCGGCGACGTGACGGTGGTGCGTGGGGAATGGCCCGGGGTGATCGCCCGCGAACCGGTCGGCCAGGGCGGGTTCGGGTACGACCCGGTGTTCGTGCCCACCGACCAGCCGCCCGACGAGCTGGCGCTGGGCGCACCGTCGCGCAGCGCGGCGCAGCTGAGCCCGGCCGAGAAAGACGCGGTGTCACACCGCGGGCGGGCGCTGCGGCTGCTGGTGCCGGCGCTGGCAGCGCTGGCCGACGACCGGTAGTCCGCCTGGTGCGCCGCTATCCGGCGAGCGTTTCGATGCGTTTCAGCTGATCGGCGATCTCGGCCCTGGTCAGGTCGGCGTCGTACCGGGACTGCATGTTGATCCAGAACATGTCGGATACCCCGAGGGCGCGAGACAGCCGCAATCCGGTGTCGGCGGTGATACTGCGTCGGCCGTGGACGATGTCGTTGATCCGAGGCAGCGGGACGCCGATGGATTTAGCGAGCCGATACTGGCTGATGCCTAGCGGCTCCATGAATTCGGTGCGCAGGATTACCCCTGGGTGGGTGGGCAGGAAGTCGGCCACGGCTGTCTCCTCTCTAGTGGTAGTCGCAGAGTTCTACGTCGCCAGCACCGCTGTCCCAGGTGAAGCAGATGCGCCATTGGTCGTTGACGCGGATGCTGTACTGGTCGGAACGGTCGCCTTTGAGTTTTTCCAAACGATTACCGGGCGGAACACGGAGATCGTTGATGGCCTCGGCTGCGTCAATTAGCTGCATCTTTTCCCTGGCCTTCTTGGCGATGTCTTTGCTGAACCGCTTGACATAGATGAGGTTCCAGATTTTTTCGGTGTCGCCGTCCTTGAACGAGCGGATCACTATTCCAGGGTAATAGAAGCCGTTAGTAACGACAAGCGTTATTAATTAGGCGGAATCGCCCGTCAGCGCCATGCCCCGGCGCCCGAAACCCCTACACCCCAAACCGCTCTTTGATCTCCCGGGTCTGCACCTGCTCGACGATGATGCCCAGCAGCGGGATGGTGCCGGCCAGCAGCACTCCGATGGTCTTGGCGATCGGCCAGCGCACCTTGAGCGCCAGGTTCGCGGTGAACAGCAGGTAGACGAAGTACACCCAGCCGTGCACCACGCCGATCCAGCTGGGCGGATTGTCCACCTTGACCACGTATTTGAGGACCATCTCGTAGCACAGCGCGATTAGCCAGATGCCGGTGGCCCAGGCCATCACCCGGTAGCCGGTCAGGGCCTTGCGGATCTGCTCGATCGGGGTGACGGGTTGGGTTCCGGTGGGGTCGACGCCGGTGGGCTCGGTCATGCGGTGGTCCTGTCGTCTTTTTCGGCTAATGCGGCCAGATAGGCATTGTATTGACGCAGGGTGACGTCTTGTTCCTCGCGGGCCGCTGCGGGCCGCTGCGGCAGCAGCCCCTCGGGCAGCTCGGTGGGCTCACCGGCAGCGTCGGCCGGCTCCGGCGGCGACTGCTCGTAGCGGATGAACTTGCGGTAGGCGTACACGCAGAAGCCGGCGAACATCGGCCATTGCAGCGCATACCCGAGGTTCTGGAAGCTGCCCGAGTTCGACTCGAACCGAGTCCACTGCCACCAGCCCAGCGCCAGGCAGCAGGCGGCCGCGGCGATCACCAGCAGGATCAGCCCGATGCGACGACGAAGCGGGACGGCCACACTCCGACGTTACCGTGCCGGACGTCGGAGTAAGCCGCCCATAGTGCGGGCCGCTCAGTCGACCTGCCGCGATAGGATCGACGGGCCGCGGGCGTGGTGAAATGGCAGACACGCCGGCTTTAGGTGCCGGTGCTCGAAAGAGCGTGTGGGTTCGAGTCCCTCCGCCCGCACGGTTCGGACAAAGAGTTGGGGCCCCGTCCCGAAGGAAGGGGCCCCAACTCTTTTGC
>CAYPTG010000140.1:0-6563 GCA_964413455.1 uncultured Mycobacterium sp.
CCTCAGCGGCTCGCGCCCTGCGCCGCATCGTCGACTCGGCTAAACCTCGCCCGATAGTCTCGGGCTCGCCAGCCGGTGTGGTGTGGTTCACTACGTGAGGCGTCCGGCGGACGCTCCCGGTTCTTGGGAAGAGTTCGACGTGAGGTCTTTGGCTATGCACGGTCTGGCGAAATTGCTCCGCGTTATCAGCGCGATGGTCCTGGCATGCGGCCTGTGGGGGGTGTCGGCCCAGTCGGCCCCGCGCGCCGCCGCCGCCGGCGTGGAGTACCTGATGGTTCCCTCCGGTGCGATGGGTCGGGACATCCCGGTCGCGTTCCAGGCCGGCGGCCCGCACGCCGTGGTGCTGCTCGACGCCTTCAACGCCGCCCCCGATGTGAGCAACTGGGTGCGGGTCGGCAACGCGATGGGCTCACTGGCCGGTAGCGGGTTGTCGGTGGCCGCCCCGGCCAGCGGCGCCTACAGCCTCTACACCAACTGGGAAGCCGACGGCGGCAAGCAGTGGGAGACCTTCCTGGCCGACGAGCTGCCGAATTGGCTGGCCGCCAACAAGGGACTGGCGCCGAACCGCCACGCGATCGTCGGCGCCTCGCAAGGCGGTACCGGCGCGCTGACGATGGCCACCTTCCATCCGGAGCGGTACAGCTACGCCGGCTCGCTGTCGGGATTCCTGAACCCGTCGGACACCCAGACCAACGGCGTCATCGCCAACGCGATCAACGGCGGCGGGGGCAATATCGACGCCATGTGGGGCGCTCCGCAATTAGGGCGCTGGAAGTGGCGCGACCCGAACGTGCACGCCAACCTGCTGATCGCCAACAACACCCGGCTGTGGGTGTTCAGCCCGCTGAACGTCACCTGCGCGGATCCCGGCGCGATGGGCGGCGGCGACTGCGGTGTGGCGCAGGGTAGTAACCGGATCTTCTATGCGCACTACCGCGCTCTAGGCGGGCGTAACGCGCACTTCAACATCACCGCCAGTGGTAATCACGACTGGGGCACCTGGGCGGGCCAGCTGGGCGCGATGGCCGGCGATATCGCTGCAGCCCTGGGCTGAATATTCGACAGGCCTCCCGAGCACTCGGTGCGGCCCGGTAGTCTGAACAGCGTGCAGCATGCCGGCATCGGTTCACTGAGCAAGCCCATCGGTGGGCGCCGGGCCTTTACGGTCCCGAATCACCTGCTGCTGGTTGCCGGAATGATGGCTCCCGCGGCTTGGCTGCTGACCGGCTGCGGATCGAGCGGAGACCTGATCAGCACGGTGGCGCTGCCCTCGCTGCAGACCGCCGGCTACGCCGACGGCGTTGAGCTCCCCGGCGTGCTGGCCGATCGACAGTCCGGCAAGCCCGAACTGACACCGGCGCAACGTGACTACCTCGGGGCACTGGAAGCCGCCGGCATCCGTCCTTCCAACGAGTTGCGCGCACTCAATGTCGGTTCCTATGTGTGCCAGGCGCGGGCAGCCGGTCAGAGCGACCAGGCGGTGTGGGATTCGGTGGCACCGATGGTGCGCAGCGATGTCACCACCGCCTCTGCCACCAGCCCACAAAGACCCGTTTCCGCCGCCGCGGCCGACGCGGACTCCACCGTCGACAACTACATCCGAATCGCCATCCAACGGCTCTGCTGAGCCATGGTGCTCAACTCACCCGGTTCGGACGGCTCCAAAGGTTCGAGGGGTTCCAGGGGTCTAAGAAGTTCGAAGGGTGGACGGGACGTCCGCGCCGCCGCTAAGGCCCGCCGTCGACGCCGGCACCGGATTCTGGCACTGATCGCCGCCGGAGCGGTGGCCCTGGTGGTCGGATTGGTCGTGGTGATCCTCGTGGTGCTGCTACGCCGGCCGTCACCGGCCACCACCGCCACCCCGCCCGGCGCGGTCCCGCCGACCAGCGTCGCCCCCGGCAAGAAGCCACGACCGGCCTTTCAGGACGCCAGCTGCCCGGACGTCAGCATGATCGCCATCCCCGGCACCTGGGAGTCCTCGCCCAGCGACGACCCGCTGAACCCCACCCAGTTCCCCATCGCCTTGCTGCTCAACGTGACCCGCCCGCTGGCCGGGCAATTCGGCCCGGACCGGCTGCAGGTCTACACCGTTCCCTACACCGCCCAGTTCCACAATCCGTTCTCACTGGACAAACAGATGTCCTACAACGACAGCCGCGCCGAGGGCAGCCGGGCAGCGGTGCGGGCGATGACCGAGATGAACGAGCGCTGCCCGCTGACCAGCTATGTATTGGTCGGGTTCTCCCAGGGCGCGGTGATCGCCGGCGATCTGGCCAGCGATATCGGCAACGGCCGCGGCCCGGTGGACGAGGATCTGGTGCTCGGTGTGACGTTGATCGCCGACGGCCGACGCCAGCCCGGTGTGGGTCAGGTGGTCGGACCCACACCGCCCGGTGAGGGCGCCGAAATCACCCTCAAAGAGGTGCCGACACTGTCCACACTCGGGTTGACGATGAGCGGTGAGCGTCCCGGCGGTTTCGGCGCGCTGGACAACCGGACCTACCAGATCTGCGCCCCCGGCGACCTGATCTGCTCGGCGCCGGAATCGGCGTTCAACATCACCAATCTGCCGCGCACTCTCGATGTACTCACCGCCGGAGCCGGCCAGCCCATCCACGCCATGTACGCCACCGGCCAGTACTGGAACGCGGACGGGCAAACGGCCACGTCATGGACGTTGAACTGGGCGCGTCAGGTGATCGAGAATGCGCCGCACCCGGCACACGGTTGACCGTGCGTTGCGATTTGGAATACCGCCCGCCGGACGCCTAACATTAAGAGCAAAATAAGGGCTGAGCACGGCCTACGGTCGCGCGCGGATGCTGGCGTGCCCTTTATCGCCGGGGGGCGATTCGACAGCGTTCTGACAGGAGAGTGGTATGCCGTTCCATAACCCGTTCATCAAGGACGGACGGATCACCTTCCCCGAGGGCGCCAGCCTGGTCAAGCACGTCGAACGGTGGGCCAAGGTCCGCGGTGACAAGCCTGCCTACCGCTTCCTGGATTTCTCCACCGAGCGTGACGGGGTAGCCCGGGTCCTGCACTGGAACGAGTTCGGCACCCGCAACCGGGCACTCGGCGCCCGGCTGCAGCAGGTCACCCAGCCCGGCGACCGGGTGGCCATCCTGTGCCCGCAGAACCTCGACTACCTGGTCGCCTTCTTCGGCACGCTGTACTCCGGCCGCATTGCGGTGCCGCTGTTCGACCCCTCCGAGCCGGGCCACGTCGGCCGGCTGCATGCCGTGCTGGACGACTGTCAACCCTCGGCGATCCTGACCACCACCGAGGCCGCCGAGGGGGTGCGCAAGTTCTTCCGCACCCGTCCGGCCAAGGAGCGTCCTCGCGTCATCGCCGTCGATGCGATCCCCGACGAGGTCGGTGCGACCTGGGAGCACGTCGAGGCCGTCAACGAGGACACCATCGCTTACCTGCAGTACACCTCGGGTTCCACCCGGGTGCCCAGCGGTGTGCAGATCACCCACCTGAACCTGGCCACCAACGTCGTCCAGGTGATCGAGGCGCTGGAAGGCGAAGAAGCCGACCGCGGCGTCAGCTGGCTGCCGTTCTTCCACGACATGGGTCTGGTCACCGCGCTGCTGCCGTCGCTGATCGGCCACAACTTCACCTTCATGACCCCGGCCGCGTTCGTCCGCCGGCCGATTCGCTGGATGCGCGAGATCGCCCGCCAACCCGGCGACACCGGCGGCACCATCTCTGTCGCCCCGAACTTCGCCTTCGATCATGCGGCGGCCCGCGGGCTGCCCCGCGACGACGAGGAACCACTGGATCTGTCCAACGTCAAGGCCATCCTCAACGGCAGCGAGCCGATCTCGGCGGCCACCGTGGCCCGGTTCAACGCCGCGTTCGGTCCGTTCGGCTTCCAGCCCAAAGCGATCAAGCCGTCCTACGGCCTGGCCGAGGCGACGCTGTTCGTGTCCACCACCCCGTCCTCGGATGAGCCGACCATCCTGTCGGTGGACCGCGACGAGCTCAACACCGGCCGGTTCGTCCCGGTGCCCGACGATTCGCCGAAGGCAGTCGCCCAGGCCGGGGCCGGCAAGATCGGCGTCGGCGAGTGGGCGGTCATCGTCGACTACGACAGCGCCAGCGAGGTACCGGACGGCCAGATCGGTGAGATCTGGATCAGCGGCCAGAACATGGGCACCGGCTACTGGGACAAGCCGGAGAAGTCCGTCGAGACGTTCCAGAACACGCTGAAGTCGCGGACCACCCCCAGCCACGCCGAAGGCGCGGCCGACGACGCCACCTGGGTGCGGACCGGGGACTTGGGGGCCTATCACGACGGCGAGCTGTACATCACCGGCCGCACCAAGGATCTGGTGATCATCGACGGCCGCAACCACTACCCGCAAGATCTGGAGTACTCCGCGCAGGAGTCCAGCAAGGCGGTGCGCACCGGTTTCGCCGCGGCGTTCTCGGTGCCGGCCAACCAGCTGCCCGACGAGGTGTTCGCCGATGCGCACGCCGGCCTCAAGCGCGACCCCAGCGATACTTCCGAGCAGCTGGTGATCGTCGCCGAGCGGGCCGCCGGCTCGCACAAGATGGAGATCGACCAGGTGGCCGACGCCATCCGTGCCGCCATCGCGGTGCGGCACGGGGTGACCGTGCGCGACGTGCTGCTCACCCCGGCCGGTGCCATCCCCCGCACGTCCAGCGGCAAGATCGGCCGGCGGGCCTGCCGGTCGGCGTACCTGGACGGCAGCCTGCGGTCCGGGAAGGTGGCCAACGCCTTCCCCGACGAGACGGAGTGACATGGCCGAATCGGCGACACCCGACCCGGAGCGCAGCGACTCCGGTCCCGATACGGCCGGTAGCGATGCGGCCGCGAGCGACCTTGCACCTAGCGACACCGCCCGCACCGACATGTCGGTGGCCGAGATGCGCGAATGGCTGCGCAACTGGGTGGCCAACTCCACCGGCCAGCCGCCCGGCGCGATCGACGAGTCGGTCCCGATGGTCGAGCTCGGGCTCTCCTCACGCGACGCCGTGGCGATGGCCAGCGACATCGAAGACCTCACCGGTGTCACACTGACCGCGACGGTGGCCTTCCGGCACCCCACCATCGAGTCACTGGCGACCGTCATCGTCGAGGGCGAACCGGAACCCGAAGACTCCGGCGACGACGAAGACTGGACCCGGCAGCGCGACGTGCCGGAGATCGCCCTAGTGGGCCTGGCCACCCGCTTCCCCGGCGACATGAACACCCCGGAACAGATGTGGCAGGCGCTGCTGGAAGGCCGCGACGCCATCACCGATCTGCCCGAGGGCCGCTGGGCGGAGTTCATGGACGAGCCCCGGCTGGCCGAGCGGATCCGCAAGGCCCGCACCCGCGGCGGCTACCTCTCCGACATCAAGGGTTTCGACGCCGAGTTCTTCGCGCTGTCGAAGATGGAAGCCGACAACATCGATCCGCAGCAGCGGATGGCCCTGGAGCTGACCTGGGAAGCACTGGAAAACGCCCGCATCCCGGCGTCCAGCCTGCGCGGGCAGAGCGTCGGGGTATTCATCGGCAGCTCCACCAACGACTACAGCTACCTGGCGATGATGGACCCGCGCACCGCGCACCCGTACGCCATCACCGGCACCGCCAGCTCGATCATCGCCAACCGGGTGTCCTATTTCTACGACTTCCGCGGCCCGTCGGTGGCGGTGGACACCGCCTGTTCGTCGTCGCTGGTCGCGGTGCATCAGGGTATCGCGGCGCTGCGCACCGGCGAGGCCGACGTGGTGTTGGCCGGCGGGGTCAACGCGCTGGTCACCCCGGCGGTGACGCTGGGCTTCGACGAGGTCGGCGGGGTGCTGGCCCCGGACGGCCGGATCAAATCGTTCTCCGCCGACGCCGACGGCTACGCCCGCTCCGAGGGCGGCGGGATGCTGGTACTCAAGCGGCTGGCCGACGCCCGCCGGGACGGCGACGACATCATCGCCGTCATCGCCGGCGGAGCGATCAACCACGACGGCCGCTCCAACGGCATGCTGGCCCCCAACCCGGATGCCCAGGCCGAGGTGCTGCGTAAGGCCTACCACGATGCCGGCATCAACCCGCGCACCGTCGACTACGTCGAGGCGCACGGCACCGGAACCATCCTGGGCGACCCGATCGAGGCCGACGCGCTGGGCCGGGTGGTGGGCCGCGGTCGGGCCGCCGACCAGCCGGCGCTGCTGGGTGCGGTGAAGTCCAACGTCGGCCACCTGGAATCGGCGGCCGGCGCGGCCAGCCTGGCCAAGGTGGCGTTGTCGTTGCGGCACAACAAGATTCCGCCGTCGATCAACTATGCCGGGCCCAACCCGTACATCGACTTCGACAACGTGCACCTCAAGGTCGCCGATCAGGTCAGCGAGTGGCCGCGCTACAGCGGGCACGCCATTGCCGGGGTGTCCGGTTTCGGATTCGGCGGTGCCAATGCGCATCTGGTGTTGCGTGAGGTGCTGCCCGAAGATCTGGTCGAGCCGGAGGCTGAGCCCGAAGGTGATGCCGGACAGTCGGATTCGTCCGAGGCGAGCGCGGTCTTTGTCGGCGGTGTGCGGATGGACGAGTACGG
>CAYPTG010000141.1:0-2322 GCA_964413455.1 uncultured Mycobacterium sp.
ACCTGCGACCACTTGACCCCCAGTCAAGTGCGCTACCAAGCTGCGCCACAGCCCGTTGCCGCCCGTAGGTACGGACAGCAGGTCGAAAGCCTACCGCAGACCAGGTATGCGCCCGAAACCCGAGAACCTCACACCGCCAACAGCCGGTACAGCCCGATCAACCCCACCACTACGATCACCGCCCGCAGCGCAGCCGGCGAGAGCCGTCGACCGTAATGCCCCCCGATCCATCCGCCGATCAGCGAACCCACCGCGATCAGCCCGGCCGCCGGCCAGCTGATCCGGTCGAAGGCGACCAGGGTGTAGCTGATCGCCGCGACGATGTTGACCAGCAGCGACAGCAGGTTCTTCGCCGCATTCATGCGCTGCATGTCCTCGGGCAGCAGCGCGCCCATCACACCGATCAGCAGGATTCCCTGCGCGGCGGTGAAGTAGCCCCCGTAGATGCCGACCGCGAAGGTACCGATAACCAGCGCCGCCATCCGCTGCCGCGAGACGTGCCCGGCACTGCGACCCTCGGATTCGGCCCGTCGGCGGGCATACGCCTGAATCCGCGGGCCGGCGATCACCAGGAGCAAAGCCAACACCAGCAACACCGGGACGATCCGGGTGAAGACTTTCTCCGGCAGGTGCAGCAGCAGGAAGGCACCGATCGCGGCACCGATAAGCGATGCCGGGATCTGCCACCGCAGCCGAGCCCACTGGCCGGTCAATTCCTTGCGATAGGCCCAGGTGCCGGACGCCCCGCCGGCGACCAGTCCGATCGCGTTGGACATCGTCGCCGTCACCGGTGGGTAACCCAGCGCCACCAACGTCGGGAAAGTAATGAGCGTCCCTGATCCCACCAAGGAGTTGATCGCACCAGCCCCCACCGCGGCCAGGACGATCACGATCATGTGCGCGACGGACACCGGAAGAACTGTAGCGATCACCGTTTTCTGTCACCCCCTCCCGATATCATTCGAACATGAGTTCGATCATCATGGCAGAGGCATTCTCCGCCCTCGACGCTGCCGTCGAAGCGGTCAGCGCTCTGGATTGGGACTCGATTCCGGCGCTCGAACGCTTGACGGCCCTCGATCGGCTGGAAACGGCCCGACGGCGGCAGACGGCCGTGTCGCACGCGATCGCCGGGTCGCTTGACCGCAACGACGATGGGCAGATCGGCCCGAACCTACCCAGAGTCATCGCCGACGTGCTGCGGATCAGCCCCGGCGAGGCCCGTCGCCGGCTTCGCGATGCGGCGAACCTCAGCCCCCGGACGACCCTCACCGGGCAACAATTGCCGCCGGTGCTGCCCGCAACGTCGAAGGCCTGGGCGGCCGGCGTGCTCGACCCCGAGCACCTTCGGGTGATCCATAAATTCGTCCACACCCTGCCCGCTCATGTGCGGGCCGACGAGGTGGAACGGGCCGAGACGTTCCTGGCCGAGAAGGCCGGCGAGCTGCGGCCCGACCAACTGGAAAAGGTGGCCGACAAGCTTTCGATGACAATCAACCCGGACGGTACGTTCAACGATGCGGACCGGGCGCTTCGCCGCGGTTTCACCTGGTGTGGACGCCAGCGGACCGACGGGATGAGCGTCGGGCGGCTGGTGGCCTCCCCACAGCTGCGCGCGGAAATCGACGCCTGGCTGGCCAAGTTCGCCGCACCCGGCATGTGCAACCCCGAGGACCAAAGCCCCACTGTCACTGGACAACCCAGCCAGGACGTCATCGACCGGGACACCCGCACCAACGCCCAGCGCCAGCACGACGCGCTCAGCGCGCTACTCCGGGGACGGCTCGGCAACCCGGCGTTAGGTCAGCACAACGGCCTGCCGGTCACCATCATCGCCACCGCGACACTGGAGCAGTTACAGGACCGCGCCGGTCAGGCCGTCACCGCCAGCGGGGCGCTGCTGCCGATCTCTGATCTGATCCGGATGGCCGGGCACGCCTACCACTATCTGGCGATCTTCGGCGACGACGAGCGGCCGCTTTATCTCGGCCGCACTAAACGGATCGCTACCGCCGACCAGCGAATCGTCTTGCACGCCAAGGATCGTGGTTGCAGCGCGCCAGGCTGCAACGTTCCGGGATATCTGTGCGAAGTGCATCATGTCGACGAGTGGAACGGCGGCGGGATGACGAACATCGACCGGCTCACCTTTGCCTGCGGACCGCACCACCGGCTGATCAAGCCCGGCGGCTGGCGCACCCGAAAACGCAACGACGGCCACACCGAGTGGCTGCCACCTCCGCAGCTGCCGTTACCCGGTGGTGTCAACGACTTTCACTACCCCGAGCGGTTCATGGGCGGGGAAAACAGCACCGGCACTCG
>CAYPTG010000141.1:2422-6469 GCA_964413455.1 uncultured Mycobacterium sp.
GGGTCTAAAGCGTGGGGTCGAAAGACCCTGACTCGAAACCCTCAGCGCGGCTTGAGTTTGCGCTTCTCCCGCACCCGGACGTTGATCCGGATCGGTGTGCCTTCGAACCCGAAGGTCTCCCGCAACCGCCGCTCCAGGAACCGTCGGTACCCGGCCTCAAGGAACCCGGAGGTGAACAACACGAACGTCGGCGGCCGGGCAGTCGCCTGGGTGGCGAACAGGATTCGGGGCTGTTTGCCGCCGCGCACCGGCGGCGGCGTCGCGGCGACGACCTCTTTGAGCCAGGTGTTGAGCTGCCCGGTCGAGATCCGGGCGTCCCAGGAATCCAGCGCGGTCTCCATGGCGGGCACCAGTTTCTGCACCGCACGGCCGGTCATCGCCGAGATGTTCACCCGCGGCGCCCACTGCAATTGCGCCAACTGCAAGTCGATTTCGCGGTCCAGCAGGTAGCGGCGGTCCTCGTCCACCAGATCCCATTTGTTGAACGCCAGCACCAGAGCGCGGCCGGCATCGATCACCATCGACAGCACCCGCTGGTCCTGTTCGGTCAGCGGCTGCGAGGCGTCGACCAACACGATGACCACCTCGGCGGCGTCGATCGCGCTATGGGTGCGCACCGAGGCGTAGAACTCATGCCCGCTGGCCTGACCGACCTTGCGGCGCAGCCCCGCGGTGTCGACGAAACGCCATATCCTGCCGTCGAGTTCGATCAGCGAGTCCACCGGGTCGACGGTCGTGCCGGCCACATCGTGCACCACCGAGCGCTGCGCGCCGGCCAGCCGGTTGAGCAGCGAACTCTTTCCGACGTTCGGCTTGCCGACCAGCGCAACCCGGCGCGGCCCACCACTGGACGGCCCGGCCTCAGAGACCTCCGGCAGCTTGGCCAGCACGTCGTCGAGCAGATCGGCCACCCCGCGGCCGTGCATCGCGCTGATCGGGTGCGGCTCCCCCAACCCCAGCGACCACAGCGCCGCGGCGTCGGCCTCCCCCTTCTCGTTGTCAACCTTGTTGGCGGCCAAGAACACCGGCTTACCGGAACGCCGCAGAATCCGCGCTGCCGCCTCGTCCCCCGATGTGGCGCCGACGACCGCGTCGACCACCAGGATCACCGCATCAGCGGTCTGCATCGCCACCGACGCCTGCTCGGCAACGAGCTGCTGCAGCCCCTTAGCGTCGGGTTCCCACCCGCCGGTGTCCTGCACCACGAAGCGCCGCCCGCTCCACAACGCGTCGTAGGACACCCGGTCGCGGGTCACCCCGGGCAGATCCTGGACGACGGCCTCGCGCCGGCCCAGGATGCGGTTCACCAGGGTCGACTTGCCGACATTCGGCCGCCCGACCACCGCTACCACCGGAGGCGGGCCGCCGAACTCACCATTGTCGTCGGCCGACTGTTCGTGGGCGATCTCCCATTCGCTCTCATCCGACCAGGTTCCATCAGAGGAGGCACCGTCGGACCACATACGGTCTTCAGTCATCTTGTTGTGCCCGTTCGCTTTTCGACCAGATCGCGGAGGTGGGCGACCACCTCGGCCTGGGTCATGTCGCTGGTGTCGACGATCACCGCATCGTCGGCCGGCCGCAACGGTGACACCGCCCGAGTGGAGTCCAGGTGATCACGGCGGATCACATCGGCCAACACCTGCTCGTACTCGTCGGACAGCCCGGCGGCGATATTCTGATCGTTACGGCGCTTGGCCCGAGTCTCCGCCGATGCCGTCAGAAAAATCTTGACATCCGCATCCGGTAGCACCACGGTTCCCACATCGCGGCCCTCCAGCACAACGTCCTCGTCGCCCTCGGCTAGCCGGCGCTGCAAAGCAACCAGTCGCGCCCGCACTTCCGGCACCGCCGCCACGGCCGAGACCGCCCGGGTCACGTCGTCGCCGCGGATCTGCACCGAAACATCCTCTCCGTCAAGGAATGTCTGCTCGACGTCGGGATCGAAACCCACCGACATCTGCACATCGGCCGCCCCGGCGATCGCACCGGGATCGTCGAGATCCACACCGGTACGCAGCATCGCCAGCGTGACGATTCGGTACATCGACCCGGTGTCCACGTACCGGGCGCCCAGCTGCCGGGCCAATCCCCTTGACACACTGGACTTTCCGGTTCCGGCGGGACCGTCGATCGCGATCACCCTGCCATTCATGTCCGCGGCTCCTCTCCCGCTCGCAGCGACCGGCATCGTCGTCCGCGGTTGCCATTCACAGCCCCACCGCCTGGTACAGATCGCCGACCTCTTTGCGGGTCAGCACCCGGATACTGCCGGGCCGCTGCTCACCGAGAGTGAGCATCCCAATGTCGGTGCGCACCAAGGATTGCACCGGGAAACCGACCGAGGCCAGCAGCCGGCGGACGATGTGCTTGCGGCCCTCATGCAGGACGACCCGTACCAACGTCTTGCCCGGGACCGCGTCCACCACGGCGAAGTCGTCGACTGCGACCGGCCCGTCGTCCAACTCCACCCCGGCCCGCAGCGTCTTACCCAGCCCGCGGGGCACCGAGCCGGCAACCGTCGCCAGGTAGGTTTTGGGCACCTCGAACGACGGGTGCATCAGCCGGTGCGCCAACTCACCGTCGTTGGTGAGCAGCAGCAGACCCTCGGTGTCGGCGTCCAGGCGCCCGACGTGAAAAAGCTTCTTATTGCCGCGAACCCGATGTTCGACCAGATCGCCGATGCAGGGCCGGCCACGGTCGTCGGACATCGTGGAATGCATCCCGCGAGGCTTGTTGACCGCAAGGTAGACCATCGAGTCGTCCAGCACTATCCGGGCGCCGTCGACCCGGATCTCGGCGGTGTCCGGGTCCACCCGGGTGCCCAGTTCGGTGACGATCCGACCGTCGACCTCGATCCGGCCGTCGGTGATCATCCGTTCGGCCACCCGCCGTGAGGCAATTCCGGCCTGCGACAACACTTTCTGCAGGCGAACGCCGTCGGGTTCAGTCATGGGTGTCGGTATCGACGTCGAATGCCGGCGCGGTGTCCGGCACTGCCCCCGCCGCGGGGCCGCCGGCCAGCTTGGCGAAACGCGGCTCGCTGTCCAGGCTTTCGCTCAAGTCATCGATCACGTCGACGTCGGGCAGCAGCGGTGCGATGTCGGGCAGTTCGGTCAGCGACGACAGGCCGAGGCGTTCCAGGAACAGCTCGGTGGTGGAGAAGGTGGTGGCCCCGGAGTCGGCGTCGTTGCCGGCTTCGGTGATCAGCCCGCGGGCCACCAGGGTGCGCATCACCGCGTCGACGTTGACCCCGCGCACCGCGCTCACCCGGGCCCGGGTCACCGGCTGCCGGTAAGCCACCACCGCCAGCGTTTCCAACGCGGCGCGAGTCAGCTTGGAGCGTGCCCCGTCCAGCAGCAGCCGCTCGACGTAGGGCGCGAACCGAGCCCGGGTGTAGAGCCGCCAGCCGCCGCCGGCCTCCCGCAGATCGATACCGCTATCCCGGGCGGCGAACTCGCCGGCCATCCGCTGCAGCGTCTCGGTCACGTAGTGGGTGGGCTGCTCGGTCACCGAACCCAGCGCCTCGGCGCTGACCGGTGAGTCGACCACCAGCAGCAGTGCTTCAAGGACTCGGGCCAGCTCGTCCTCGTCGAGGATGTCGTCCAGAACGTACTCGGCCTCCTCTGCGGCGGACTCCTCTCCGACGACGGCCTCCCCGGCCAGCCCCGCCTCCGCCGAAGCCTGCTCGGACACGGTCTCCTCGGTCATCACTCTTCCCACTCCGCTCTGACCAGCTCTTCGTTGATCATCTGGTTCCCGGTCCACGAAATCTGTAGCGCGCCAAGTGGTTCGGGCTGCTCGAACGCCACCGCCCGGGCGCGGTAGAGCTCCAGCAGCGCCAGGAATCGCCCGACGATCTGGATCGGCTCGGCACAGTCGGCCACCAACTCCGAGAACGACGCCCAGTGTCCCACGCCGCGGCTCTCCAGGAATGCCATCAACCGCTCGGCTTGCTCGGGCACCGACACCTGCGCGGCATGCAGGTGATCGGTGCCGACGGTCGGGATCGGCCGCGGGGTGAATACCGCCGCGGCGATCTCGGCG
>CAYPTG010000142.1:0-6427 GCA_964413455.1 uncultured Mycobacterium sp.
ACCGCCAAGAAGATGGGCATCAAGCGTGTCGACCAGGACGCGCTGGCCGCGGCCAACCACCGCAACATGGCGGCCGCCTATGACCGCGGCTTCTTCGACGACCTGGTGACCCCGTTCCTCGGGCTCTACCGGGACAACAACCTGCGCCCGGAGTCCACCCCGGAGAAGCTGGCCAAGCTGCGGCCGGTATTCGGGGTCAAGGGAGGTGACGCGACGATGACCGCCGGCAACTCGACCCCGCTGACCGACGGCGCCTCGGTGGCGCTGCTGTCCAGCGAGGACTGGGCGCAGCAGCACGGGCTTGAGCCGCTGGCCTACTTCATCGACTCCGAGACCGCAGCGGTGGACTACGTCAACGGCCCGGACGGCCTGCTGATGGCGCCCACCTACGCGGTGCCCCGGCTGCTGGCCCGCAACGGGCTGAGCTTGCAGGACTTCGACTTCTACGAAATCCATGAAGCGTTCGCCTCGGTGGTGCTGGCCCACCTGCAGGCCTGGGAGTCCGAGGAGTACTGCAAGCAGCGGCTCGGCCTGGACGCAGCGCTGGGCGCGATCGACCGCGGCCGGCTCAACGTCAACGGCTCATCGCTGGCTGCCGGGCATCCGTTCGCCGCGACCGGCGGGCGGATCGTCGCGCAACTGGCCAAGCAGCTGGCGGACAAGCGCGCCGAGACCGGGCGCCCGGCCCGCGGCTTGATTTCGATCTGCGCCGCCGGCGGCCAGGGTGTGACGGCTATTTTGGAGAGCTAGAAAACGTTCGGCGGGCTAGACCGGATTGTCGGGCTCCTCATCGCGGCTGGCGCCGCTTGATCGTCGCCCGACTAGAAAGCCGCCTCGTCGAGCTCCATCACCTCGTTGTCCAGCGACTCCACCACCTGGCGGGTTCCGCTGAGCAGCGGCAGGAAGTTCTTGGCGAAGAACGACGCACCGGCAATCTTGCCCTCGTAGAAGGACCGGTCGGCACCGGAAGCGCCGGCATCCAGAGCGGCCATCGCCACCGCCGACTGGCGCAGCAGCAGCCAGCCCATCACCAGGTCGCCCACGCTCATCAGGAACCGCACCGAGCCCAGGCCCACCTTGTAGATGCTCTTCGGGTCTTCCTGGGCGGCCATCAGGTAGCCGGTCAGCGCAGCGGCCATGGCCTGTACATCCTCCAGGGCCTTGGCCAGCAGCGCCCGCTCAGTCTTGAGCCGCCCGTTGCCGGACTCGTTCTTGACGAACTCGTCGATCTGGCCGGCCACATGGGCCAGCGCCGCACCCTTGTCGCGGATGATCTTGCGGAAGAAGAAGTCCTGCGCCTGGATGGCGGTCGTGCCCTCGTAGAGCGAGTCGATCTTGGCGTCGCGGATGTACTGCTCAATCGGGTAGTCCTGCAGGAAGCCGGAACCGCCCAGGGTCTGCAGGCTCTCGGTGAGCTTGGCGTAGGCCTGCTCGGAACCGACACCCTTGACGATCGGCAGCAGCAGGTCGTTGACCTTCAGGGCGAGTTCGGCGTCCGCGCCGTGCAGCAGCTCGGCCACCTCGGGGTCCTGATAGGTGGCGGTGAACAGGTACAGCGCCCGCAGACCTTCGGCGTAAACCTTCTGGGTCATCAGGGCGCGGCGCACGTCGGGGTGATGGGTGATGGTCACCCGGGGAGCGGTCTTGTCCATCATCTGGGTCAGATCCGCGCCCTGCACCCGCTCCTTGGCGTACTCCAGCGCGTTGAGGTAGCCGGTGGACAGCGTGGCGATCGCCTTGGTGCCCACCATCATCCGGGCCTGCTCGATGACGTCGAACATCTGGGCGATGCCGTTGTGTACCTCGCCGACCAGCCAGCCCTTGGCCGGGACGCCGTGCTGACCGAAGGTCAGCTCACAGGTGGTGGACACCTTCAGGCCCATCTTGTGCTCGACGTTGGTGACGAAGGCGCCGTTGCGCTCACCGGGCTCGCCGGTCTCCGGGTCGAAGAGGAACTTCGGGACGAAGAACAGCGACAGCCCCTTGGTGCCCGGGCCGGCGCCCTCGGGGCGGGCCAGCACCAGGTGCAGGATGTTCTCGAACAAGTCATCGGAGTCGGCGGAGGTGATGAACCGCTTCACCCCGTCGATGTGCCAGGAGCCGTCCTCCTGCTGGACCGCCTTGGTGCGGCCGGCGCCGACATCCGAACCGGCGTCCGGCTCGGTGAGCACCATGGTGGCGCCCCAGCCGCGCTCGGTGGCCAACTCGGCCCACTTCTTCTGCTCGTCGGTGCCGTTGTGCCAGAAGATCTGCGCGAAACCGGCGCCGCCGGCGTACATCCACACCGCCGGGTTGGCGCCGAGCACATGCTCGTGCAGCGCCCACATCAGCGCCTTGGGGGCGGGCATGCCGCCGAGTTCCTCGACCAGACCGACCTTGTCCCAGCCGGCGTCGATGAAGGCCTTGACCGACTTCTTGAAGCCGGCGGGGATGGTCACCGAGTGGGTGTCGGGATGGAAGACCGGTGGGTTGCGATCACCTTCGGCGAAGGAGTCGGCCAGCGGCCCCTCGGCCAGCCGCGCCATCTCGCTGAGCATTTCCTTGGCGGTGTCGGTGTCAATGTCGGTGAACTCGCCCTGTCCCAGGGCCTTGTCCAGGCCGAGAACCTCGAACAGGTTGAACTCCTGATCGCGGACATTGCTCTTGTAGTGGCCCACTATTCCTCCTCGATGAGAACGCCACAATAAAACGCGCTTGGCACTGCGGTTGGGTACTCAAAAGATAAGTTACCCACCAGTAACATGGGGGAAATTATACACCCACGCGGACAAGCGTGAGCGGCTGTGACCGACGGCACTGGGCGGGTGCTGCCGTGCACACCCGAAGCGGTGTTTTGCCAGTCCTTCGCCTAAGCTGGGGCCCGCTGTCCAGATCCGGAGATCGGACTCTGAACTAGTTGCGGACAGGGCTAAATAACGCAGATAGATGCAGATAGACGCGGGATGACAGAGACAAAAAGCGGTGTGACGGGGGTTTCTACGTTGGGTATCTCGAAGGGTATCGCCACAGCCACGCCGGTGGCCGTGATTGGTATGGCGTGTCGGCTGCCCGGCGGGATCGATTCTCCTGAACAGCTCTGGCAGGCATTGCTGGACGGCCGGGACTTTGTTACCGAGATTCCCGACGACCGCTGGGACGTCGAAGCCTTCTACGACCCGGAGCCCGGAGTGCCGGGCCGGTCGGTTACCCGCTGGGGTGCCTTCCTGGACGACGTCGGCGGTTTCGACTGCGACTTCTTCGGAATGACCGAGCGGGAGGCCACCGCGATCGACCCGCAGCACCGCCTGCTGCTGGAGACCGCCTGGGAGGCCATCGAATACGCCGGGATCGACCCGGCCGGCCTGGCCGGCACCCGGACCGGGGTGTTCGTCGGCCTGACCCACAGCGACTACGAACTGCTCTCGGCCGACTGCGGCGCCGCCGAAGGCCCCTACGGGTTCACCGGCACCAGTAACAGCTTCGCCTCCGGCCGGGTGTCCTACGCGCTGGGTCTGCACGGCCCGGCGGTCACCGTCGACACCGCCTGCTCCTCGGGTCTTGTGGCCGTGCACCAGGCCTGCCGCAGCCTGCACGAGGGCGAGAGCGATATGGCGTTGGCCGGCGGTATCTCGGTCAGCCTGGAACCGCGCAAGTCGGTGTCCGGCTCGCTGCAGGGCATGCTTTCGCCGACCGGGCACTGCCACGCCTTCGATGTGGCGGCCGACGGGTTCGTCACCGGCGAAGCCAGCGTGGTGCTGCTGTTCAAGCGGCTGCCCGACGCGCTGCGTGACGGCGACCGCATCCTGGCGGTGATTCGTGGCACCGCGGCCAACCAGGACGGCCGCACCGTCAACATCGCCACCCCGTCGCAGGAAGCCCAGGTTGACGTCTACCGCAATGCGCTGGCCGCCGCCGAGGTCGACCCGGCCACGGTCGGCATGGTCGAGGCGCACGGCACCGGCACCCCGGTCGGCGACCCGATCGAATTCAACGGCTTGGCCACGGTGTACGGCACCGGCGAGCCGTGCGCACTGACCTCGATCAAAACCAACTTCGGGCATTGCCAGTCGGCGTCGGGCACCCTCGGCATGGTCAAGGCGATTCTTGCGCTGCAGCACGCCGCGGTGCCCAAGAACCTGCACTTCAGTCAGTTGCCGGAGCGGCTGGCTTCGGTCGACACCCAGCTGTTCGTGCCGCCGGAGAACGGGCCGTGGCCGCGCGAGGACGGCCTGCGTCGGGCGGCGGTGTCGTCCTACGGCATGTCCGGCACCAACGCCCACGCGGTGCTGGAGCAGGCCCCGGCGACGGAAGATGCCCCGGGCACCCCGGCCGCGCAAGGCCCGCTGCTGGTGCCGATCTCGTCCACCTCGGCCGAACAGCTCAAGGTGACCGCGGCCCGGCTGGCCGACTGGCTGGAGCGCCAGGACCAGGTGAACCTCACCGACCTGGCCTACACGCTGGCCTGCCGGCGCTCACACCGCCCGGTGCGCACGGTGGCCGTCGGGGCCAACACCGACGAGCTGGTCGCCGCGCTGCGGGAGATCGCCGACGGCGATCTGCCGTATCAGCCCGCCGTTGGCCGCGACGATCGCGGCCCGGTGTGGGTGTTCTCCGGCCAGGGGTCGCAGTGGGCCGCGATGGGCAAGGATCTGCTGGCCACCGAGCCGGTGTTCGCCGCCACCATCGCCGCGATCGAGCCGATCATCGCCCGCGAGTCGGGCTTCTCGGTGACCGAGGCGATGACCGCGCCGGAAAAGGTCACCGGCATCGACCGGGTCCAGCCGACCATCTTCGCGATGCAGGTCGCGATGGCCGAGACGATGAAGTCCTACGGGGTACGCCCGGGCGCGGTGATCGGCCACTCGCTGGGCGAGTCGGCCGCGGCCGTCGTCGCCGGCGCGCTGTCCATCGAGGACGGCTGCAAGGTGATCTGCCGCCGCTCCAAACTGATGAAGCGGATTTCCGGCAGCGGTGCGATGGCGGCCGTGGAGCTGCCCGGCCCGCAGGTGCTTTCCGAGCTGTCGGTGCGCGGCATCAAGGATGTGGTGCTGGCGGTGGCGGCCTCCCCGACCTCCACCGTGATCGGCGGTGACACCAAGGCCGTCAAGGAGCTCGTCGAACACTGGGAGAGCAACGGTGTGATGGCCCGAGAAGTCGCCGTCGACGTCGCCTCGCACTCCCCGCAGGTCGAACCGATCCTCGACGACCTGATCGAGGCGCTGGCCGATCTGGAGCCCCGGGATCCCGAGGTGCCCTACTACTCCTCGACGCTGTGGGATCCGCGGGACCGGCCCAGCTTCGACGCCGAGTACTGGTCGGAGAACCTGCGCTACACGGTGCGGTTCGCCTCGGCGGTACAGGCCGCGCTCAACGACGGCTTCCGGGTGTTCGGCGAGTTGGCTCCGCATCCGCTGCTCACCCACGCCGTCGAGCAGAACGCCGCGAGCCTGGACATGCCGATCGCCGCGCTGGCCGCGATGCGCCGCGAGCAGGAGCTGCCGCTGGGCCTGCGCGGCTTCGTCTCCGATGTGCACAGTGCCGGTGCCACAGTCGATTTCGCGACGCTGTACCCGAGCGGTGCGCTGGTCGACGCCCCGCTGCCCACCTGGAGTCACCGCGAGCTGATGCTCAGCCGGGAAGACCAGGACCATCCCGGGCACGGCAGCTCGGTGGTCTCGGTGCATCCGCTGCTGGGTGCGCACGTGCACCTCGACGAAGAACCGGCCCGCGACGTCTGGGCCGGTGAGGTGGGCACCGACGTCCACCCGTGGCTGGGCGACCACAAGATTCACAACATCGCCGCGCTGCCCGGTGCGGCCTACTGCGAGATGGCGCTGGCCGCCGCCGGTGCGGTGCTCGGCCCCGACAGCGAGGTGCACGACATCCGGTTCGAGCAGACCCTGCTGCTCGATGATCAGTCGCCGATCTCCGCGTCGGCGACCCAGGAGTCCCCGGAGCTGCTCAGCTTCTCGGTGGACAACAAAGTCGAAGGCGAGCGGGTGCGCCGGGCCGGTGGCGTGCTGGCCGCGGTGGCCTCCCCGGAGCCGGCGCCGTCGCACGATATCGACGCGCTGATCGCCGAGCACCCGGTCCGGGCCGACGGCGACGACCTGCGTAAGGCGTTCGACGCCGTCGGGATCCAGTACGGGCCGGCGTTCTCCGGGCTGGCCGCAGCACACACCGGCGACGGCGAGGTCAGCACCGTGCTGGCCGAGGTGGCGCTGCCCAGCTCGATTCGCTCCCAGCAGTCTGCCTACGGGGTGCATCCGGCCCTGCTGGACGCCTGCTTCCAATCGGTGGTGGTGCACCCGACGGTGCAAAGCACCGGCAACGGCGGCCTTTTGCTGCCGGTCGGTGTGCGCCGGCTGCGGCTGCATCAGCAGGCGCGCAACGCGCACTACTGCCTGACCCGGGTGGCCCAAACCGGGCCGGGTGAATGCGAAGCCGA
>CAYPTG010000143.1:0-6345 GCA_964413455.1 uncultured Mycobacterium sp.
TAGCGATCCGGCGCCCGCTATGCCGCGGCAGCTATCGCCCTGGTGCTGACCGCGATCGTGGTGGGGGCGCTGTTGCCCTGGACCCGGCCGATGTTCCTCAACGACCGCTACGCCACCGTGTCCGGTGCGCTGGTCGCCTCGATGATCATCATTCCGCTGCAGACCGTGATCCCCGAGGAGCTGGCGTTCCGCGGCGTGCTGCACGGCACGCTGGACCGGGCCTGGGGTTTTCGCGGGGTCGCTGCCGCCGGGTCGCTGCTGTTCGGCATGTGGCATATCGCCACCTCACTCGGGCTGACCGCCAGCAACGTCGGGTTCACCCGGATTCTGGGCGGTGGCGTGGCCGGAATGGCGGCCGGGGTGCTGGGCGCGGTACTGGCCACCACCGCTGCGGGATACGTGTTCACCTGGCTGCGTCGGCGCAGCGGCAGCCTGATCGCCCCGATCGCGCTGCACTGGGCACTCAACGGGATGGGCGCTCTAGCGGCCGCGCTGGTCTGGCACTTGTCCAGCTAGCGCCGCTGTTCGCCGAGCACACTCGCAGCCGTGGACAAGCGTGATCCGTTATCTGAACACTGACCTCGATCTGGCCTCTGGCGAAGACTTGACCGCACTCGCCGGCGCTCTGGCGGCCCAGGGTGTTTTCCCGCTGCATGTGACCCGGGCCGACGACGACCGTTGGCACGCGACCTTCGAGACCGCCGAGCAGCACCCTGAGCCGGAGCCGAACATCGCCGCCATGCTTGCCGTTCTGGAGTCACTCGACCCGACGCTGCTCGGTGCGTGGACTAGCTGCACGCGGCGGGAATTCAATATCGGCTACGACTGCGGGCAGCAGCCGTGGGCCTTCAACCAGGCGCTGACAGCTGAACTGCTGGGGCGCATGGCTGCTGTCGGAGCATCCCTGCGGGTAACCCTCTACCCGAGCTGCCCGCCCTAAAGCTGGTCGTCTCGCTCCTCCTCCGACGCCACCGCGACTACGGCACCAGCACAGCGGCACCGGCGATGCGGCCTGCGGCGAGGTCGGCCAGCGCGCGGTCAGCATGGTCCAGCGGGTACCGCGGCGCGGTCACCTCGATGTGGTGCTGGCCGGCGAAGTCCAGGAATGCCCGGGCGTCGGCGCGGGTATTGGACGTGACGGAGCGGATCTGGCGCTCCTGGAAGAGATGGCGCTGGTAATTGAGTGACGGCACGTCGCTGAGATGGATGCCGGCGATGGCCAGCGTGCCGCCGCGGTCCAGAGCTTCCAGCGCCGGGGGTACCAGCTCTCCGACCGGCGCGAACAGGATCGCGGCGTCGAGCCGCACCGGCGGCGGATCAGCGGCGCCCTGCGCCGAGGCCGCGCCGAGGGCCAATGCCAGGACGCGGGCGTCCGCCCCACGGGTCATGACGTGCACTTCGGCGCCCTGAGCCAGCGCCACCTGCGCGGTGATGTGCGCGCTGCCGCCGAACCCGTAGAGGCCGAGCCTGCCGCCGGGCGGGAGCTCCGCCCGCAGCAGTGAGCGGTACCCGATGATGCCGGCACACAACAGCGGCGCCAACTCGATGTCGGTGTACCCGCCAGGCAGCGGGTGCGCGAAATCAACTGGGACAGTGGCGAAGTCGGCGTAGCCGCCGTCGGCGTCCCAGCCGGTATAGCGGGAATCGGGACACAGATTCTCCGCCCCGCGCCGGCAGTAGGTGCAGCTGCCGCAGGTATGCCGCAGCCACGCGATGCCCACCCGATCCCCCACCGTGAAACCGCCCGTACCGGCACCGAGGGCGACCACCTCGCCGACGACTTCATGCCCGGGGATCACTCCTTGGCGGTGGACCGCCAGATCACCTTCGGCCACATGCAGATCGGTGCGGCACACACCACAGGCTCGGACCGCGACCAGCAACTCACCGGCGGCAGGCTCCGGCACGGCGACGCGTTGGTCGAACTCCAACGGGCTTTCGGCCATCGGAGCGGGCCTACTCACCCGCCAGGCGCGCATCGTGGTCGGGACGACGGGACCGCTGACGCTCACACCCCTATCGTGCCGCGGATGAGACCGGGGACCAAGGGCCGCTCGGCCCTGTTCCGGGGTATTCGGGCTGTTGGGCAAACGTTTTCAAACAGGCGGGCAAACGTTGCCAAAGACGCTCCGGTGCGCACTGCCCGGGGTTATATTTACTCAGTCAATAACAGACATAGGGTCTGTCTTGATGGAGGGATTCTGAACGATGATGAACCTGATCTGGATGATTCTGTTGGGCTTAGCCGCCGGCTGGCTCGCGAAGACGATCGTTCCCGGCAGCGGCCACATGGGCTGGGTCGCCACCGCGCTACTGGGCATCGCCGGTGGCTGGGTTGGCGGAACTTTGGGCAGCTTGATCTTCCCGCCCCATCACTTCGATTTGACGCCGCCGATCCACCACTCGTTCCTGGGTGCGGTGATCGGTGCGATCGTGCTGCTGCTGATCTACCGCGCGGTAGGTAAGCGCACGCACATCTAGCTGGCCGCTTCACTTCTTGTTCGACGGTGCCCGCTCCGACACCTGGTGTCGGGGCGGGCACCGTCGTATAGCGAGCCCCTGCCAAGCCGGATCGACATGGTCAACATGAGTGCGATGGAAACGACGGTCAAGAAACTCTTCGAGCGTTACGCGAACTGCTTCAACCGGTGTCTCACCGGATCCACGGATATGGACGAAGTCGCATCGCTCTATGCGTCGGAGTTCATCGCAGCGACGCCGGCCGGGGTCATGGCCGGTAAGAACGACGACCAGCTCCAGCAGGTCATGGCGCAGGGTTATGCCCGTTATCGGGCGATGGGTACCAAAGAAATGCGGATACGCGATGTCCGGCTAACACCCATTGACGATTGTCACTGCGTCGCCCATGTCGCCTGGACGGCGACGTATGCCCGTCCCGATCGAGTCGATGCCGCAATCGATTTCGATGTTCACTATTTCGTTCAGATTCTGAACGGAACAGCACAGGTCTTCGGCTGGGTGTCAGGAGACGAGCAAGCGCTGCTGCGCGAGCACGGCATCATCTGAAATGCGGTCAAGCCCGGGCGTCAGGTGCCGGGCGTCATCCCCGGAACCGGCGTGGTGATCGGGACCGGAACCCCGACCGGCGCCGGGGCACCCGGTGCCGGCGGTGCCGCGGGAGCGGCCGGTGCGTTGGCGTCCGGGGCCGGGCCCGCGGGAGCCGCCGGCGGGGTGAACGGCTTGATCGACTGCGCCAGGTTCTTGGCCGCGGCGGCGTCGACCGGATCCTTGGAGGTTCCCAGCCACACCACGAACCAGCGGTTACCGGCGTCGCCGCGCTCGCCGGCGGTGCCGACCACACCGGCCCAGATCTGCCCGTTGGGCTTGGCGGTGTCGGTGAACTTCACCTCGTAGGAGGACGCGTAGCCGGGCATGTCGCCGGCCTGCAGCGGGGTGGTCTGCTGGTTGATGCGGGTGCCGGGGAACGGCATGAAGAACTCGCCCATATCGGAGGCCAGTCGGACGGCCGCCTTGGTGTTGTCCTGCTCGGCGCCGGCGAACAGCTTCATGTCCAGCCGTCCGAGCAGGATGCTGGTGTCGTTGGCAGTGGTCGCCTGCTGTCCGGGCATCGGGGCCGGACCGTTCGGCTTGAGCAGCAGCGCCTGGCCGTAGCTCAGCCGCGACGCGTCAGCGACTTCCCAGCCGGCCGGCAGGACGTAGCTGAAACCGCCCGCCGGATTGTCGATCCGGCCGGCCTCCGGGGCTGCCGGTGCCGGGACATGGGTCTCGGTGGGCGCCGGCGCATCGGGGTCAGCCGGAGCGGGAGCCGGCGCGGGGGCCGGTGCCGGAGCGGTCGGGTCCGCCGGAGCAGGTGCAGGCGGCGGTGCCGGAGCGTTCGGGTCGGCCGGCGCAGCAGGGGCCGGCGCGGGTGCTGCGGGGGCCGGCGCAGCGTTCGCATCAGCCGGAGCCGGTGCCGGGGCGCCCGGAGCCGCCGGGGCCGGAGCCGCGGTGGTGGTGGGCGGCGCGGGGGGCGCTACCGGATCGGCCAAAGCCGTGCCGGGCGGCACCGCGATCGCGCTGGCGAATACCGAGGCGGCGATGGCCGTCCGCAACCGAGGGCGTCGTGATGTCGGGTCCGACTGCGTCATGGCAAAAAACCTACCGTGTTACTTCCGTGACGCAAGTTCCGTGGTCGGCTGTGTCGGCCGGTGAACGCCTACGACGCATGCCGGGACCGCCCGGTCGCACCATGCACCCTGACTTCCTGGGTCTTGACTGTGAACCACACCGAATCTCCGACCGATAGCCGGATTTCAGCAACCGCTTCGGGGGTGACGTCGGCGGCCAGTCCCCCGCCGGCCGAATCGACCGCCCGCACCCGCACACCGGAGCCGGTGACCTCCAGCCCGGTGATCTGCACCCGGACGCCGTTACGGGGGCTGCCATGCGGCTGATCGCGATACACCGCCACCGACGACGGCGCGAACACCGCCACCGCGTCCGCACCGACGACGAGGGGTTCCCCCGGCACCCCGTGCCACCGCTGCCCCGCGCCGCGCAGCACACCCGGGCCGTCGATGACCCCGCGGACCGCGTTGACCCCGGCCAGCCGCGCACCGAAGGAGCTGCGCGGAGCGGCCAGCACGTCGGCGACCGAGCCGATCTCGGCGATCCGGCCGGCTTCCAGCACCAGCAGCCGGTCCGCCAGGCCCAGCACGTCGAGCAGGTCGTGGGTGATCAGCAGTGCCGCCCGGCCGCCTTCGGTGAGCACCGAGCGCAACTCGGCGCGCACCGCTGCCGCAGCCGTCACATCCAGCCCGGCCAGCGGCTCGTCGAGCAGCAGCACCTGCGGGTCGGCGGCCAGCGCCCGAGCCAGCGCCACCCGCTGGGCCTGACCTCCGGAGAGCTCGCCCGGTTTGCGGTCGGCTAGATCGGCGACTCCCACCCGTTCTAGCCAGACCCGGGCATCGTCGCGGGCACTTTCCCGGTTGCCCGCCCGCCGTCTGGCCGCGAACGCCACATTGCCCAGCACACTCATATGCGGAAACAGCAGGGGGTCCTGCAGCAACATCGCCACCCGACGGTCGTGGACGGCGATGTCCACCCCCCGCCCGGTGTCGGTCAACGTCCGCCCACCGACCCGCACCAGGGTCCGCTCACCCCGCACCAGGCCGGCGATGACGGACGCCGTCGTCGACTTCCCGGCCCCATTGGGCCCCACCACCGCCAGCACTTCACCGGCCGGCACGGTGAACGTGACGTCCAATCCGCGGTCGGCGACGATCGCCGACACCTCCAGGTCAGCCACCGGCTCGGCCCGCCGCACCGGCGATACGCCGGGCCCCCAACCCGACGACGACGACCGCGGCCACCACGATCAGCAGCATCGACAGCGCCACCGCCGCATCCGGGTCGGCTTCGCGTTGCAGGTAGATCTCCAGCGGCAGGGTCCGGGTGACGCCTTGGCGAGACCCGGCGAAGGTGAGGGTGGCGCCGAACTCGCCCAGCGCCCGGGCGAAGGCCAGCACCGCCCCGGAGAGCAGGCCGGGAGCCAGCAGCGGCAGCGTCACCCGCCACCAGATCCGGCCCGGCCGGGCCCCGAGGGTGGCGGCCACCATGTCGTAGCCGGTTCCGGCAGTGCGGGCGGCCCCTTCCAGCGCAATCACCAGGAACGGCAACGACACGAACGTCTGCGCCAACACCACCGCCGTCGTGGTGAAGGCGATCCGCACCCCGAACCCCTCCAGGTAGTGGCCGATCAGCCCGAGCCGGCCGAACACGTACAGCAGCGCGATACCGCCGACGACCGGCGGCAACACCAGCGGCAGCAGGATCAGCGGGCGCAGCAGCCGGACCGCCCTGCCCCGGTGCCGGGCCAGCACCAGGGCCAGCGGAACGCCCAGGATCAGGCACAGCAGGGTGCTGGCGGCCGCGGTGCGCAGGCTGAGCAGCAGCGCCGCACGGGACGCCGGGCTGGTGATCAGCGGCCCGAACCGCGCCCAGTCCACTTTGGCCGCCATCGCCAGCAGCGGCAGCACCACGAACACCGCGCCGATTGCCGCGGGCAGGTACACCCACCTGGGCAGGGACGCGTCTTTCACCCGACCGGCCTCATGTCGTCTCACCCTAAGACCGCGACGGGAGAACGCCGGGCGAC
Source organism: uncultured Mycobacterium sp. (assembly GCA_964413455.1). GTDB lineage: Bacteria > Actinomycetota > Actinomycetes > Mycobacteriales > Mycobacteriaceae > Mycobacterium. The sequence goes on from CAYPTG010000143.1 coordinate 6,119, forward strand.
TACCGTGAACGTGTCCTGGCAGTCCGATTGCTTTTCCAGGAACGAAGATTCAGGAGCGAAGATGACTCATCCCGGCGCAACCCCGTCGGAGAAGCACAAGGTCGTGATCATCGGATCCGGCTTCGGTGGCCTGACCGCCGCCAAGAAGCTCAAGCGGGCCGACATCGACATCAAGCTGATCGCCAAGACCACCCATCACCTGTTCCAGCCGCTGCTGTATCAGGTGG
>CAYPTG010000144.1:0-6339 GCA_964413455.1 uncultured Mycobacterium sp.
ATCGTCACCGCCAAGGGCATCGCCGGCGGGCTGCCGCTGTCCGCGGTGACCGGCCGCGCCGAGATCATGGACGCCCCGCACGTCAGCGGCCTGGGCGGTACCTACGGCGGCAACCCGGTGGCCTGTGCGGCTGCGCTGGGCACCATCGAGACCCTGGAAGCCGACGGGATGTTGGAGCGCGCCAAGGAGATCGAGCGGCTGATGAAGGACCGGTTGGGCCGACTTCAGGCCGACGACGACCGGATCGGCGACGTCCGCGGCCGCGGCGCGATGATCGCCGTGGAATTGGTGAAATCCGGTACCGCAGAACCGGATCCGGAGCTCACCAAGGCGTTGTGCGCCAAGGCGCATGCCCAGGGCGTGCTAGTGCTGAGCTGCGGCACCTTCGGTAACGTCCTGCGGTTCCTGCCGCCGCTGGCGATCAGCGACGCGCTGCTCAACGAGGGACTCGACGTGCTCACCGAGGCGCTGGCCTCGCTGTAACGGATACCCACGACTAACTACTAAGGCCGCCAACGATTTAGGAGCTGTCATGACGAAGACAACAACGGTCAAGAACTTCATCAACGGGGAGTTGGTGGAGTCGGCCAGCGGGGCGACGATGCCGATCGTCGACCCGTCGACGGGCGAAAAGTACGGCACCGCACCGATTTCCAATGAGGCCGATATCGACAAGGCCTATGCGGCGGCGGAGGCGGCGTTCGCCGACTGGAAGCGCACCACCCCGTCGCACCGGCAGAAGGCCATGCTCGGTTTCGCCGACGACGTGGAAAAGCACGCCGAAGATATCGTCAAGGCCGAAGGCCGCAACACCGGCAAACCCAACCATGTGACGATGGCCGAAGAGGTTCCGCCGATGCTGGACCAGATCCGGTTCTTCGCCGGTGCGGCGCGGATTCTGGAGGGCAAGTCCGCCGGGGAGTACATGGAGAACCACACCTCGTGGATTCGCCGGGAGCCGGTCGGCGTGATCGGGCAGGTGGCGCCGTGGAACTACCCGATGATGATGGCGATCTGGAAGTTCTGTCCGGCCATCGCGGCGGGAAACACGGTGGTGCTCAAGCCCAGTGACACCACTCCGGTGAGCAGCGTGATGCTGGCCGAGATCGCCGCCAGGCATTTCCCGCCCGGTGTGCTCAACGTGGTCTGCGGCGACCGGGACACCGGTGCGGCGGTGGTGGCCCACCCGACCCCGCAGATGGTGTCGATCACCGGTTCGGTGGCGGCCGGCCGCGCGGTGGCGACCAGCGCCGGCAGCCACCTCAAGCGCACCCACCTGGAGTTGGGTGGTAAGGCGCCGGTGATCGTCTTCGACGACGCCGACATCGCCGCCGCCGCCGAGGGCATCGCCACCGCTGGGTACTTCAACGCCGGGCAGGACTGCACCGCGGCCACCCGGGTGCTGGCCACCGCCGCCGTCGCCGAGGACCTGACCGCCGCGCTGGCTGAGCAGGCCGCCGGTGCGGCCACCACCTTCGGCCGGCCGGCCGGTGACGAGGACGCCTGGATTCCGCCGGTGAACAACCCCAACCAACTGGAGCGGGTGCTGGGCTTCCTGGCCGACATCCCCAAGCACGCGGTGCTCGCCGCCGGCGGAAAACGCCAGGGCGACAAGGGTTTCTACATCGAGCCCACCGTCATCGGCAACCTGCACCAGGAAGACCGGCACATTCAGGAGGAGATCTTCGGCCCGGTGATCACCGTGCAGGCGTTCTCCGACGAGGACGAGGCGGTTCGCTGGGCCAACGGCGTCGACTACGGCCTGGCCTCATCGGTGTGGACCAAGGACGTGTCCCGGGCGCTGCGAGTGTCGGCGGCGCTGGACTTCGGCTGCGTGTGGATCAACACCCACATCCCGCTGGTCGCCGAGATGCCGCACGGCGGTTACAAGGACTCCGGGCACGGCAAGGACCTGTCGATGTACGGCCTGGAGGATTACACCCGCATCAAGCACGTGATGGCCTACACCGGCGGTTAGACCGCAGCGGTTAGACCGCAGAGAGCGTCGCCGCCCCCAGCAGCAGCACCGCGACAAGCGGGAAGGTGCCCTGGACCAGCGCGCCACGCACGTTGCCCGAGGAGGCCAGCAACACCACCGCCGCGGCCAGCATGGACCCCACACCGGCGAAAACCAAAGCGGCACCGACGTTTCGATGCCCGCACAGGACCATCGCGATCCCGACCGCGGCGATCACCGCCAGGAACAGGTTGTAGAACCCCTGGTTGAAGGCCAGCAGTTTGGTGGTCTGCGCGTCCTCGGCACTGGTGCCGAACACAGCCCGGGTGCGCGGTGAGGTCCAGGTCAGCGACTCCATCACAAAGATGTAGAGGTGCAGCAGCGCGGCAAGTCCGGCGAAGATCAAAGCGGCGGTCAGCATCTACGAATCATAGGTGGGCGCCGGCACCGGCCTGTCCCCCGGCGGGCGCCGGCCTCATCACCCGACGAGCCGGGACTCCACGTTGCGGCTGTAGAGATCCTCTAATTGACCGCGCAGCGTATCCAGGGGCTTGGCGGGGTCGGCGCCGGTGGTCAGGATCTTCTGGACGGTGGCGGCGATGACCCGGTCACCACCGGGTAGGAACACCCGGGCGTAGTCCTGGCTGCGGGCGCGGGCGAGCTGGTCGACGGCCGTCTTGAACTGAGGTGTTTTCGCGTATACCGACGCCATGTCGGCGCCGCTGCGCACCGGCAAGTATCCGGTCGCCGCCGAGAGCTTGGCGGTGTTGCGGACGTCGGTCAGGTAGGCGATGAACATCGCCGCGGCCAACTGCCGCTCCGGCGGCGAGTTCGCCGCGATGGCCAGCCCGGCTCCGCCGGTGGGCACCACCTTGGTGGTGTCGGCGGGCCCCGACGGCAGGAAGCCGACCCCCACGTCGAAGCTGGAGGCTTCCAGAATTCCGGACAGCGACCCGCTGGAGGCTGTCACCTGGGTGACCGCACCGGCCGCGAACGGTGTCGCCGGATCGCCGCTGGCCACCACGGCCCAACCGTCCTTCACCGCGTCGCGGGCGAACGTCAGTGCGGCTTGGGTCTGGGGATCGGCGACGGTGTCGATATCCCACTTGTCGCTCCATTGGCCACCGTAGGCCCACACCAGATTCGTCATGTACCACGCGAGGTATTGATCCTGCGGCGCGAAACCGAAGGACGCCGCGCGGACGCCACCCTCTTTGAGCCGTCGCCCGTACTCGCGCATCTCATCCCAGGTCGCCGGGGGCCGATCGGGAAGCCCGGCCTGACGGTAATGCGCCTTGTTGTAGTAGAGGATCGGCGTCGAGCGGGCATAGGGCACCGCGTAATGCTTGTCCCCGTACAGGTAGTCGTCGAAGAACACGCGGTGGTAGTCACTGGTATCGATGTGCGCGGCGGCCAACGCCGGTTCCAGCGGAATGATCGACTCATTCAGGAAGGCCGGGAACCAGGTCACGTCACTGACCACGACGACGTCGCCGACGCTGCGGCTTGTCTGGGCGGTCTGGAACTTCTGCGCCACTTCGTCGTAGTTGGCGCCGGCGGTCACCAGGTCGACCTTGATACCGGTCTGCTTCTGGAAGTCATCGATGATGGCCTTCTCGACATCAATCGAGCCGCCGGGGTGGTTGGACCAGAACGTGATCTTCGAAGCTGGCTGCACACCGGTGTAGTCGATGTTGAGGGCGGCGGCGGGCGCCCCGGCGGGTGTGAGGGTGGGGCCTCCGCAGCCGGGTAGTAGGGCCACCACCGCGACCAGCAGCAGCGTCAGCACCACGCGTGCGTACCGGTTGCTCATTTGATGGCGCCCTGGGTGAGCCCGGCGACGATGTAGCGCTGCAGGGCGGCGAACACGATCAACACCGGAGCGATGACGGCGACAGCACCGGCCATCATCACCCCGTAGCTGCCGGTCGCGCTCTCGATGGACATCAACAAGTTCAGGCCGACCGGCAACGTCATCTTCTCCGGGCTGTCGATGATGACCAACGGCCACAGGAAGTTGTTCCATTCGTTGACGATCGTCACCAGCGCGACGGTGGCGATCGTCGGCGTGCACACCGGCACGACGACGTGCCACAGCCGCCGCCAGTGGCCGGCACCATCGAGTTCGGCCGCTTCCAGCAGCTCGGCCGGCAGGGTCTTGAACTGCTGGCGCAGCATGAAGGTGCCGAAGGCAGTACCCAGTCCGGGAAGGATGAGGCCCCACAACGTGTCACGTCCGCCGATGGCACTGATGGACAGGAAATTCGGCAGCATCGCCGCTTCCGGCGGGACCATCAGGGCCACCAGGATGCCCAGGAAAATGGCGTTGCGGAACGGAATGTTGATGAATACCAGCGCGTAGGCGGTGGTGATCGCCAGGAACACCTTGATCACCGATGCGACGGCGGTGACGATGACGCTGTTGAGGAACACCCGGGCCAGCGGGACGCGGTCGGCGACCGCCGCGTAGTTGTCCAGGGTCGGCTGGTGCGGGAAGAACGTCGGTGCGACGGTGACGATCTCGGAGATCGGTTTCAACGACGCGACAATCATCCACAGCAGTGGCAGCACGACGATGAGCAGGGCCAGGATCATCGGCACATACCCGGCGAACAGCGTCGCGGCCAGATTGCGCCGGGTGAACGGCGCCATCCACTGCCGGCGGGTGGTCAACGCGCGGTCGCTCATGAGTAGTGCACCCGGCGATCGACATGACGCAGTTGGGCCGCGGTAATGATGAACAGCGCCAGGAAAAGCACCACCGAGATCGCCGCCGCGTACCCGGCACGCTGGTAGACGCCGAAGGACTGCAGGTACACCTCGAAGATGATGGTGTTGGTGCCGTTACCGGTCGGTGTCATGATCCGCAGCACGTCGAATGCCTGCACCGAACTGAGCACCATCGCGATGGAGAGGAAGAAAATCGTCGGCCCGAGCAGTGGCAACGTAACCGTGCCGAAGCGCCGGATGGGTCCGGCTCCGTCGATGGCGGCGGCCTCCAACAGATCCTTCGGGACGGACTGCAAGCCCGCCAGGTAGATCACCGCGCAATAGCCCAGGTTCTTCCAGATGTAGACGATGATCACCATGATCAGCGCAAAGTTCTTGTCCAGGAACCATTCCGGTGATCTGCCGCCGAAGAATTCGATGAAGCGGGCCAGGATGCCGATCCGCGGATCGAAGATGAACATCCAGATCAAGCCGACACCGACACCGGAAAGTACGTACGGCGAGAAGATGGCCGTTCTGGCCACCGTACGTCCGGGCAGGCTCCGGTTCAGCACCAGCGCCATCAGCAAGCCCAGCACCATCGACCCCACCACCGTGGCCACGGTAAAGATGATGGTCACCCGCCAGACTTCCAGACCGCTGGGCGAGGAGAAGAATTCCTTGTAGTTGGCCAGGCCGACCCAGCTGGCGGTTTTGGCCCCGAGCCGCCAATCCAGCATCGAGAAGTACGCATTGGCCAGCAGCGGGTAGTAGATATAGCCGAGGATGAGCGCGATGTTCGGGCCGGCGAACAGGATGAACAGGAAGTAGTTCTTCGACCGGTTGGCGCGTCTGGCTCGGGTGCGATCAGTTATCTGGTTCATCGGCTACTTCAGACGTTCGTTGGAGCCGGGATCGAACAGGTGCAGGTGGTCGGGTTTGGGCACCAGCATGACCGAGTCTCCCGGCGCCGGGTGACGGCGGCCGTCAACCCTGGCCACCACGGTCCGGGTGGCGCCACCCACATCGGCATGGGTGTATAGGTAGGCGTCGGCGCCCAGTTCTTCGACGAGGTCGACGACGGCCGGTAGGCCCTCCCCGTGCGGCGACGCCAGCTCCATATCTTCCGGGCGCATCCCCACCAGCACGTCGGCACCGGCTGCCGCCACCGGCTGCGCCGGGACCACCGCACTGCCGAACAGCACGCCGCCGTCGACGAATCGGGACGGCACGATATTCATCGACGGCGATCCGATAAAGCCCGCGACGAACACATTGGCGGGGCGTTCGTAGAGGTCCCGCGGCGCCCCCACCTGTTGCAGCACACCGTCTTTGAGCACCGCGATCCGATCTCCCATGGTCAGTGCCTCGGTCTGATCATGGGTGACGTAGACGGTGGTGATCTCCAGCCGGCGCTGCAGCGACGCGATTTGAGTGCGGGTCTGGACGCGCAGCTTGGCATCCAGGTTCGACAGCGGCTCGTCCATCAGGAACACCTGCGGTTGCCGGACAATCGCCCGACCCATGGCAACCCGCTGGCGCTGCCCGCCCGATAGGGCGCGGGGTTTGCGGTCCAGATAGGGGACGAGGTCGAGCAGGCCGGCCGCCTCGTGGACACGGCGGGCCCGCTCATCGCGCGGCACGCCGGCGATCTTCAACGCGAACTCCATGTT
>CAYPTG010000145.1:0-6289 GCA_964413455.1 uncultured Mycobacterium sp.
GGTGTCCTACGTCAACACCACCGCGGCGGTGAAGGCGCTGACCGACATCTGCTGCACATCGTCGAACGCTGTCGACGTGGTGGCCTCCATCCCGGAGGACCGTGAGGTGCTGTTTTGCCCCGACCAGTTCCTCGGCGCACATGTGCGCCGGGTGACCGGCCGCAAGAATCTTCATATCTGGGCCGGGGAATGCCACGTGCACGCCGGCATCAACGGCGACGAGCTGGCCGAGCAGGCCCGTAGCCATCCGGATGCCGAGTTGTACGTGCACCCCGAATGCGGGTGCGCCACCTCGGCGCTGTACCTCGCCGGTGAGGGCGCCTTCCCGGAAGACCGGGTCAAGATTTTGTCGACCGGCGGAATGCTGGACTCGGCCCGCACCTCGCAGGCCCGTCAGGTGCTGGTCGCCACCGAGGTCGGCATGCTGCACCAATTACGAAGGGCTGCACCGGATATCGACTTCCAGGCGGTCAATGATCGGGCGTCGTGTCGGTACATGAAGATGATCACCCCGGCCGCGCTGCTGCGGTGTCTGATCGAGGGCGCCGATGAAGTCGACGTTGACCCGGACACCGCTGCCCGGGCACGGGCCAGTGTGCAGCGGATGATCGAAATCGGTCAGCCGGGCGGTGGCGAGTGAGCCCTGCGCCGACGGCCGGCCTGGATTGGCAACAGCGGGCCGACGTCCTCATCGTTGGGACCGGGGTGGCCGGGCTGGCCGCCGGGCTGGCCGCGCACCGCGCCGGGGCCCGCACCGTCGTACTGAGCAAGGCCGACGATACGGCCACCTTCTATGCGCAGGGCGGGATCGCGGTGGTGCTGCCCGACACCGACGACACGGTGGAGGCGCATGTGCACGACACCCTGGTCGCCGGGGCCGGGTTGTGTAATCCGGAAGCGGTGCGCTCGATCGTGGCGGACGGATACCGGGCGGTGGCAGACCTGATCGCCGCCGGGGCCCGTTTCGACGAGAGCGCGCCGGGTCAGTGGGCGCTGACCCGTGAGGGCGGACACTCCCGGCGGCGCATCATGCACGCCGGGGGCGACGCCACCGGGGCCGAGGTGCAGCGGGCCCTCGACCACGCCGCAGCCACCCTGGACATCCGCCGCAATCACGTGGCGCTCCAGGTGTTGCAGGACCGGGGCGCGGTCACCGGGGTGCTGGTCCGCAACGCCGACGGGCTCGGCGTGATCCACGCGCCGGCGGTGATTCTGGCCACCGGTGGGCTCGGGCATCTCTACCGCGCCACGACCAACCCCGAAGGGTCCACCGGCGACGGTGTGGCGCTGGCACTGTGGGCCGGGGTGCCGGTGGGCGACATCGAGTTCATCCAATTCCACCCGACCATGCTGTTCAACCCTCTCGGCAGCGGCCGCCGCCCGCTGATCACCGAGGCGCTGCGCGGCGAGGGCGCGGCCTTCTGCGCCGCCCGAGGCGACTCGGTGACCGCCGGCGTGCACCCGATGGGGGATCTGGCCCCGCGCGACGTGGTGGCCGCCGCCATCGACGCCCGGCTGCGGGATACCGGCGATGCCTGCGTGTATCTGGACGCCCGTGGCGTCGAGCGGCTGGAGCAGCGCTTCCCGACGGTGACCGAGGCCTGCCGGCGTGCCGGGATCGAGCCGACCCGCGAGCCGATCCCGGTGGTGCCCGGCGCGCACTACAGCTGCGGCGGGGTCCGCACCGACGTCTACGGCCGGACCTTGCTGGTCGGGTTGCTGGCCGCCGGCGAGGTCGCCCGCACCGGGATGCACGGCGCCAACCGGCTGGCGTCCAACAGTTTGCTTGAAGGTCTGGTGGTCGGCGGCCGGGCCGGCCGCACGGCTGCTGACCACGCCAGAGAAGCCGAGGTGTGCACCGCGAAAGCCCAACCGGTGCAGCGGGTTTCGCTGGATCGCGCCGAACTGCAGCAGGCCATGTCCCGGTGGGCCTCGGTGGTGCGGGACGCCGACGGGCTGAGTCGGCTGACCGAGGCCCTGCGGGGCGGCACGGTCGTCCCGATGGACACCCGCACTCAGTTCGAGGACGCCGCACTGACCGTGACGGCCCAGGCCGTCGCCGCCGCGGCGCTGGCCCGCACCGAAACCCGCGGCTGCCACCACCGCAGCGACTGGCCGCAGACCGATCCGACCCAGGCCGTCACACTCAACGTGCGGGCCGGTGCCGACGGTCATATCGCGGTCGTCGAACCGGCCGCGGTCGCGGCCTCATGACGCTGACCGCCGACGAGCGGGCCGAAGCGCTGACGGTGATCCGCCGCGGGCTGGAAGAAGACCTGCGCTACGGACCCGACGTCACCACCCTGGCCACTGTCGCGGCCGACATCCGCACCGACGCCGCGGTCGTGGCCAGGGAAGCGGGGGTGGCCGCCGGCGTGGAGGTGGCCGAGCTGGTGCTCGACGAGGTGCTGGGCACCGACGGCTACCGGGTGCTGGAGCGGGTCGCCGACGGCACCCGACTACAACCGGGCCAGGCGCTGCTGCGGCTGCAGGCCGACACCCGAGGACTGCTCACCGCCGAGCGGACCCTGCTCAACCTGGTCTGCCACCTGTCCGGCATCGCCACTGCCACCCGGCAGTGGGTGGACGCGGTCGAGGGCACCCGGGCTCAGATCCGCGACACCCGCAAGACCCTGCCGGGCCTGCGGGCGCTGCAGAAGTACGCGGTTCGGGTCGGCGGCGGGGTCAATCACCGGATGGGTCTGGGGGACGCCGCGCTCATCAAGGACAACCATGCGGCTGCGGCCGGGTCGGTGCTAGCCGCGCTGCGGGCGGTGCGGGCCGCGGCGCCGGATCTGCCGTGCGAGGTCGAGGTCGACACCCTCGAACAGCTCGACGACATCCTGGGCGAGGACGTGCAATTGATCCTGCTGGACAACTTCCCGGTGTGGCAGACCCAGATCGCGGTGCAGCGCCGCGACACCCGCGCTCCCGGCGTGCTGTTGGAATCCTCCGGCGGGCTGTCGCTGGACGTCGCCCGCCAGTACGCCGAGACCGGGGTTGATTACCTGGCCGTCGGAGCGCTCACCCATTCGGTGCGAGTGCTCGATATCGGGTTGGATATGTAGTCGCGCCGATGCGAGTCCGACGGTCGGTTGCCCGGTGGCTTGGGCGCGGTGTTGTGCGCTGAGCGCTCGTTAGCGCGCCGGCGAGGCGATGTCGGCGACAAACACGCCGATCCCACGGCGCGCCACCAGACGCGCGATCCCCGGCAGCGCCGGTTCGTCGCTGCCCGCCTCGACGATGCGCGGGTTCACCAGGTGCAGGTCGCGGCGACCCATCCGGACGTCGGCCTCACCGGCGGCCAGGATGTTCTTCACCCAATTGGTTTTGCCGTGTGCCAGCATGATCGCCAGCGTGGAGCCCTTACGGTAGGCCGACACCGGTGTTTCGAACTGCCGGCCCGATTTCCGTCCGCGGTGCTTGACGATCGTGATGCCCGGCGTGAACCTGGACAACCCGACAACGACCGGGTTCATGTACTTGATCTGCAGGCTCTCGATCCACGGCGGAAACTTCATCGGTACGCCGGGAACGTGGTTGGGGTGATCCTTGGCGGACATGGTGTCCATCATGCCCGTCACAACAAGACTTGGCCGCCGTCGACGATCAAGTCCTGTCCGGTGACATAGGAGGCCTGATCACCGGCCAACCAGAGCACAGCGTCGGCGATCTCGCCGGGATCGGCGACCCGGCCCAGCGGAATGCTGCCCTGCACCCGCGCCAGCCGGTCGGCGTCGGTTTCACCGGCCCGTAGCGACATGCTCGTGGCGGTGGGTCCCGGGCTGACGGTGTTGACCCGGATGCCGTACTGCGCCGCCTCGATCGCGGCGGTCTGCGTCAGCACATGTACGCCGGCCTTGCTGGCAACGTAGGGGCCGAGCTTCTCCCGGTTCATCGCCACCCCGAGACTGGATGCGGTGTTGACGATCACGCCGGGGCCGCCCTGGGAAATCATTTGTGCCAGAGCATGTTTCATGCATAAGAACGTTCCGGTGAGGTTGACCGCGATGGTCTGGTCCCAGTCCGCCAGCGACGTTTCGGCCAGCGGCGTCGGTGGACGGAACACCCCGGACAGGTTAGCCAGGACGTCAAGGCGCCCGGAGTGCTCGGTGGCAGCGGCAACCGCGGCGCGCACACTGTCCTCATCGGTGACGTCGATGGCCACCGCGTGTGCCGAACCACCGGTGGCTTTAATCCGGTCCACCGCCATCTCCAGTGAGCCTTCGACGCGGCGAGCCGCGGCGACCACCGTGGCACCAGCGGCCCCGAATCGTTCGGCCACCGCCGAACCGATGCCCCCGCCGGCCCCGACCACCAGCACGGTGGCGCCACTGAAGTCCAGGTCGGTCGAACGCTTGCGGTGTGTACCCATGCCGGTAAGCAAATCGTCAGCGGGCAACCGGCGTCAACTGTGCGGTCGAGCGGTCACCAAGAGTGTCCACAGCTGCCACCGTGCGACGTGTGTGCTACGTTTGTAGCATGTCGGAGGTTGCCTCTCGCGAATTGCGCAATGACACTGCCGGTCTGTTGCGTCGCGTCCAGGCGGGCGAGGATGTCACGATCACCGTCAACGGCAAGCCCGTCGCGGTGCTCACCGCACATCAACAGACTCGCCGTCGGTGGGTGAACAGAGACGAACTACTGGATCGGCTCGCCCGAGCGCAAGCCGATCCAGGACTGCGCACCGATCTGGCCTGGCTAGCCGGCGAGACCACCGACGATCTCGGCCCGGTGCGATGACCAGTGCAGGAGTGCTCGATACGTCGGTGTTCATCGCGCAAGAAAGCGGCCGGCCGCTGGATCATGGTCGGATACCCGACCAAACCGCGACCACGGTCATCACCTTGGCTGAACTCAACGCCGGGGTCCTGGCCGCTACTTCTCTGGAACTGCGGGCAAGGCGGATGGAGACGTTGGACGCAGTCGCCGACATGCTGGCTTTGCCTGTCGACGAAGACGCGGCCCGTACCTGGGCACGGCTACGCATCCACCTTGCCGAAACCGGCCGAAGAATCCGGGTCAACGACTTGTGGATCGCTGCGATCGCGGCGTCTCGCGGGCTTCCGGTGGTGACCCAAGACGACGACTTTGCCGTACTCGACGGTGTGGCCGGTGTCGACGTGATCCGTGTCTAGCAGGCAAGCCGGCCGCTCAATCGATACTTAATCGATTTTCCATCGGATATGCCGATCGGGGACAATTGCGGTGATGATCACCATGTCCCGCGTCGACCTGCGCGGCCGGTCGCTGACCGCCGCGCAGCTGCGCACCGCGCTGCCCCGCGGTGGGGTGGACGTCGATGCGGTGCTGCCCGTGGTCCGGCCGATCGTCGAGGACGTCGCAGAACGCGGGGGCGTTGCAGCCTTGGAGTACGGCGCACGGTTTGACGGCGTGCGGCCGGACGCCGTGCGGGTACCCGCCGCCGAGCTGGACGCGGCACTGGCCGAGCTAGACCCCGAAGTGCGCGCCGCGCTGGATGTCGCCATCGAACGCACTCGCGCGGTGCACGCCGACCAGCGTCGCACCGACACCACCACGCAGCTGGCCACCGGCGCTACGGTGACCGAGCGCTGGGTGCCGGTGGAACGTGTCGGCCTTTACGTGCCGGGTGGCTCCGCGGTGTACCCGTCGAGCGTGGTGATGAACGTCGTTCCGGCGCAGGCGGCCGGCGTGGACTCGCTGGTGGTGGCCAGCCCGCCGCAGCCCGATTTCGGCGGACTGCCGCACCCGACCATCCTGGCCGCGGCCCGGCTGCTCGGGGTGGACGAGGTGTGGGCGGTCGGCGGCGCGCAGGCCGTCGCCCTGTTGGCCTACGGCGGCACCGACACCGATGACACCGAACTGGCCCCGGTGGACATGATCACCGGGCCCGGGAACATCTATGTGACCGCCGCCAAGCGGATCTGCCGCTCCCGGGTCGGTATCGACGCTGAAGCCGGGCCGACCGAGATCGCGATCCTGGCCGACCACACCGCCGACCCGGTGCATGTGGCCGCCGACCTGATCAGCCAAGCCGAGCATGACGTGCTGGCCGCCGGTGTGCTGGTCACCGACAGCGTCGCGCTGGCCGACGCCGTCGACGCCGAACTCGGCGCGCAGCTGGCGACCACCGTGCACCGCGAACGGGTCACCGAGGCACTGACCGGTCCGCAGTCGGGCATCGTTCTAGTCGACGACGTCGACACCGGGGTGCGGGTGGTCAACGCCTACGCCGCCGAGCACTTGGAAATCCAGACCGCCGACCCGGCGGAGGTAGCGTCCCGGATCCGTTCTGCCGGAGCGATTT
>CAYPTG010000146.1:0-6214 GCA_964413455.1 uncultured Mycobacterium sp.
TGATGCGCCCTACCTTCCCTCCAAAGAGGGTGTGCATCAAACCCGGGGAGGTTCAGAAGTCTGATTGCCAGCATTCGTTGGGTTGTTCGGCGGCAAAACGAATGTAGGAGCTTTTCGGGCGTTTACGTGGTTGTGGGGTGATCAGTCCGTGGTGATGCAGAATCCGGCGGATCGTCGAGGTCGACGGCACCACGAGCCCCTGGCGGCGCAGGTGGTCTTGCAGGGTCACGGGGCCAGCGTCGAGGCCGGCTGAGGTCAGTTCCTCGCGCAGCAGCACAATCGCAACGATCACCTCGCCAGGGACCCGTGCGCGGGTTGCTGGCTGGCCGCCGTGAGCGGGGATCAACAGCCTCTAGACCACCCTGCCGGAAGCGTTTGAGGAGCCGGTAGACGTGCTGGCGCGAGAGCCCGTAGGTCTTGGCCGCAGCGGTCACAGACAGGTTTCCGGAGACGACTTCAAGGACCACGACGCGGGCTTTGGACATAGCCCATGACTGTCACCGATGACGCGACTCAGCAGGCGCCACAGCAGGTGTAACCCATGACCCGACTCATCTGTCACCTATGTCATGAACTCAGACACCTCCGCCACCGCTCACTCCCCGGTGAAGTTCGGCGGACGCTTCTCGAACATCGCGGTGAGGGCTTCCTTGAGGTCCTTGGACGGCAGGAACGCCGAGTTCCATGCCGCGACGTAGCGCAGGCTTCCGGCCACCTCGTCGGCGCGACGCTCGTCGAGGACGTTCTTGATGCCGCGGACGGTCAGCGGCGAGTTGGCAGCGATTTCGGCGGCGGTGGCGTGCGCGGCAGCCAGGGTGGCTTCCGCGTCGGGCAGCACGTCGTTGACCAAGCCGATCTTCTCGGCACGGGCGGCGTCAATGTCCTTGCCGGTCAAGGCTAATTCGCGTAGGTGGCCGTCGGAGATGATGTAGGGCAGCCGGGCCAGGGTGCCCACGTCGGCGACGATCGCCAGCTTGACCTCACGCACCGAGAATTTCGCGTCAGCGCTGGCGTAGCGGATGTCGGCCGCGCTGATCAGATCCACGGCCCCGCCGATGCACCAGCCTTGGATCGCGGCGACGGTCGGGGTGCGACACTCGGCGACCGCGGAGATGGACTTCTGCATGCGGGTGACCAGGGCGTGGAATTCGTTCCGGGATCCGGCAGTGGTTTGCCCGTCATCGCCCACCACGGGAAGGACGCCGGCCATGGCCATCAGATCCAGGCCGTAGCTGAAGTTGCGGCCCGACCCGGCCAGCACGATCGCTCGCACCTGCGGGTCGGCGTCGAGTTCACCGAACACCACCGGCATCTCGGCCCAGAACGCCGGTCCCATGGCGTTGCCCTTGCCGGGGCCGGTCAGCGTCACCTGCGCGACGTTGTCCTTGATCTCGACGGTGAGGGATTCCCGCGGCGTGCTCATGGCCCAAAGGCTACGACCCGGCGGCCCGTCCAGCATGGTCAGGGTCAGATGTATATCGCCGGGTCGAGGTAGCAGGTGGGGTCCACCAACGGCTCGCGTTGCCGGTCGCTGCGCACCCGGACGACGGCAGGTATCCCGGTGGCGATCGAATCGGCGGGAACATCATGGGTGACAACGGCATTCGCGCCGATGGCGCTGTCGGTACCGATAGTCACCGGCCCCAGCACTTTGGCTCCGGCGCCGACGGTGACCCGGTCCTCCAGGGTGGGGTGGCGCTTGCCCTGTTCCAGCGAACGTCCGCCCAGGGTGACCCCGTGGTAGAGCATCACGTCGTCGCCGACCTCGGCGGTCTCGCCGATCACCACACCCATGCCGTGGTCGATGAAGAAGCGACGGCCGATCCGGGCGCCGGGATGGATTTCGATGCCGGTGAGCAGCCTGGTGATCTGGCTGAGTATCCGGGCCGGACCCCGCAATGCCGGACGGCCCCACATGCGGTGCGCCAGCCGGTAAGACCAGATCGCGTGCAGGCCGGAGTAGACCAGCGCGTTCTCGACGTCGCCGCGGGCGGCCGGGTCGTGCCGCCGGGCGTTGCCGAGGTCTTCGCGCAGGGTCGACAGCAGCATCACGGCCTCATTCCCTGATGTCGTCGAACAGCACGGTGGAGATATAGCGCTCGCCGTAGTCGGCAATGACCGCGACGATCAGCTTGCCGGCGTTCTCCGGGCGCTTGGCCACCTGCAGCGCCGCCCACACCACCGCCCCGGACGAGATACCGCCGAGGATGCCCTCCTCGGTGCCCAGATCCCGGGCGACCCGAACGGCGTCGTCGGCCTCGACGTCGATCACTTCGTCGTAACAGTCGCGGTCGAGAACCTCGGGGACGAAGTTGGCGCCGATGCCCTGGATCTTGTGCGGGCCGGCTTTGCCTTCGGTCAGCAGCGGGGAATCCTTGGGTTCGACGGCGACGATCTGCACCTCTGGCTTGCGCTCTTTGAGCACCTGGGCGACCCCGGTGATGGTGCCGCCGGTGCCGATGCCGGCGACGAAGATGTCGACCTTGCCATCGGTGTCGGCCCACACCTCCTCGGCGGTGGTGGCCGCATGGATCGCCGGGTTGGCGGGGTTGGCGAACTGGTTGGCGGCCACCGCGTTGGGGGTTTCGGCGATGATCTGGTTGGCTCGGGCCACCGCACCGGCCATACCTTCGGTGCCCGGGGTGAGAACCAGCTGGGCGCCGTAGGCGCGCAGCATGACGCGGCGTTCGGTGGACGCGGTCTCCGGCATGGTGAGGATCACCGTGTAGCCACGGGCGGCGCCGATCATTGCCAGTGCGATTCCGGTGTTGCCGCTGGTGGCTTCGACGATGGTGCCACCGGGGCGCAGCGCGCCGGCCGCTTCGGCGGCGTCGATGATCGCTGCCCCGATGCGATCTTTGACGCTGTTGGCCGGGTTGTAGAACTCAAGCTTGACCACGACCTCGGCGTCGAGCCCTTCGGTGAGCCGGTTGAGCCGGACCAGCGGGGTGCGGCCGATCAGCTCGCTGACATTGCCATAGATCTTGCCCACGGCTGGTCCTTCCTGGTCCGAATCGTGCTTATCCCCGGCGGTCGATAGCTTCCACGCTATCCGGTCAGTCGCCGTCCGGACAGCGGTGTATCCAGCGTGCGGCAAAGTCCAGAAACGCATCGTTTTCGCCCCGCGCGCCGATGCTGACCCGGGCACCCTCGTCCCGATAGGGACGGACCAGCACCCGGGCGTCGGCGGCTTGTTCGGCGAAATCGACGGTGCTGGCGCCCAGCGGCAGCCACACGAAGTTGGCCTGCGACGGTGGGACGGTGTAGCCGAGCGCGGTGAGTTCGGCGCTGACCCGGCGGCGTTCCTCGACCACGGCGTCGGTGCGGGCCAGTAGCTCGTCGGCGGCGTGCAGGGAGGCGATGGCGGCGGCCTGCGCGAGCGTGCTGGCGGTGAACGGCACATAGACCTTGCCCAGCGCGGTGATCACCTCCGGGTCGCCGACGCCGTAACCCACCCGCAGTCCGGCCAGCCCGTAGGCCTTCGAGAAGGTCCGCAGCACAACGACATTCGGGTAGTCGCGGGCCAGACCGAGACTGTCCGGCAGCAGGCCGTCGCGGATGTACTCGACATAGGCCTCGTCGATGACCACCAGGATCTCCGGGGGCACCGCCGAGACGAAACGGGCCAGTTCGTCAGGGTCGACGACCGTGGAGGTGGGGTTGTTCGGGTTGCAGACGAAGATCAACCGGGTGCGTTCGGTGATCGCGGCCAGCATGGCGTCGAGGTCGAAGGTTTCCTCGCGCAGCGGCACCTGCACCGGGGTGGCTCCGGCTACCCGGACCTGCAGCGGGTACACCTCGAAGCTGCGCCAGCCGAACACCACCTCGTCGCCGACGGTGCAGGTGATCTGGATCAGCTGTTGGCACAGGCTCACCGATCCGCAGCCCACCGCGATCCGGTCCGGGGATACCTCGTCGTCCTTGCTGAGGTGGCGCGCGAGGTGTTCTTTCAGCTCGATCTGGCCGTTGTCGGGGTAGCGGTTGATGGTTTCGGTGGCCGCGGCGATGGCCTTCCGCACGCCGGGCAGCGGCCCGTGCACGGTCTCATTGCTGGCCAGTTTGATGGCGCCGGGAACGGTCTTGCCGGGCGTGTAGGCCGGCAGGTGGGCCAGCTCGGGACGCAGTCGCACACTCACTGGGTTGAGTCTAGGTGGGCGACGATGCGGCGCAGCGCAGCGAGCCGCTGAGGAGCCCACCCATCAGACCCGGCGGGCTTTGCGATCCGTCATCACCGCTGTGTACGCTCATCGACCGGCGGTGCCGGAGCCGCGTCTTGGCTCCGGTACGCTCATGTGGTTCAGGAGGCGTGCCAGAGCGGCCGAATGGGACTCACTGCTAATGAGTTGTCCCCCTTACAGGGGACCGGAGGTTCAAATCCTCTCGCCTCCGCCGCGGCTGAAGCTCAGCCACGACAACTGAAGATCGGCGCCCGTAGCTCAACGGATAGAGCATCTGACTACGGATCAGAAGGTTAGGGGTTCGAATCCCTTCGGGCGCACTCGTTTTCGAGTTTCCGGAGCGCCGCTGGGCGGCCTGTTACACCGGCGTCCAGCTATCCCATTCTTCGGCGAAGTCCAACGGCACCTGCGGGACCGCAGCGCGGGCCAGGATGGCCCGGAAGTGGTTCTGCCATCCCCACCAGGCATTGACATGGAAGACGTACTGTTGCCAGCCCAGGTGGTAGTTCTCCGGGATGGATTCGTCCTTGTTCTCCTCAGCGAACGTCGCGATTCCGAGCAGCCCCAGCGCCGCGGACGCACGTAGCGCCAGCCGCCCGCTGATGATCTCGAACATCGGAACACCGGCCGCGTGTGGGGTGATCTCGCATCCCGCCGACAGCACACCTTCGTCCTCGTGCAGATACCGATGCACCGCACAGAGCAGGTCGGCGATGTCGGGCCGCCCGTCGGGCAGCTCACTGGCGACCCGGACCGGGAACCGGGAGGCGGTGAAGTCGAGGTCGGCGGCCGTTAGGGCACCGAAGATGTCGACGTCGTCGCGGACGGTGCGCTTGAAACGCGACTCGGGGTCCTCCCCCGGGTAGCGCTTGGCCGCCGTCTCATCCACCGCGTTGGTGGCATGCCACAGCGCCGAGCGGCCGTCCTCGACGCTCCAGTAATCCAATGCGGCCTGAACTTGCTCTCCGACAGTCACGGACGCGACAGTACCCGTCTTCCGGACGGTGCTACCGCTGCGGGGCGGCGGTCGGCGGGATCGGTGCCGGCAAAGCCGTGTGACCCATCAGGTGGCGGTCCACTCCGGCGGCTGCCGCCCGGCCCTCGGCGATCGCCCACACGATCAGCGACTGTCCGCGGCCCATGTCGCCGGCGACGAAGACCCCGGGCACCGAGGTCTCGTAGTCGGCGTTGCGGGCGACGTTGCCGCGGTCGGTGAGCTCAACGCCCAGGTCAGTCAGCAGGCCGGGCTTCTCCGGGCCGACGAAGCCCATCGCCAGCAGCACCAGGTCTGCGGCCAGCTCGAAATCGGAGCCGTCGACCTTTTCGAACTTGCCGGCGTTCATCACCACCTCGTGCGCCCGCAGGCCGGTGACCTTCCCGTCGTTGCCGGCGAACCGCTCGGTGTTGACCGAGAAGACCCGCTCGCCGCCCTCCTCGTGTGCTGAGGAGACCCGGAACATCAGCGGGTAGGTCGGCCACGGGGTTGAGTCGGCGCGATGCTCGGGCGGGCGCGGCATGATCTCGAACTGGTGCACGCTGCGGGCGCCCTGGCGCAGCGCGGTGCCCAAGCAGTCCGCGCCGGTGTCGCCACCGCCGATGATGATGACCCGCTTGTCCTTGGCGGTGATCGGCGGCTGCCCATCGGCGTCGAGCACCGGATCGCCCTGCTGGACCTTGTTAGCCCAGGGCAGGTACTCCATCGCCTGATGGATCCCGTCGAACTCCCGGCCCGGGATCGGCAGAACACGCCCGTCGGTGGCGCCGCCGTCCAGCACGACGGCGTCGAAATCCTCGCGCAGTTGCTCGGCGGTCAGGTCGACGCCGACGTTGACGCCGGCCCGGAACCGGGTGCCTTCGGCCTCCATCTGCTCCAGGCGTCGGTCGATGAAGTGTTTCTCCATCTTGAACTCGGGGATGCCGTAGCGCAGCAGCCCGCCGATGCGATCGGCTCGCTCGAACACGGTGACCGCATGTCCCGCCCGGGTCAGCTGCTGGGCGGCGGCCAGCCCGGCCGGCCCGGAGCCGACGACGGCGAC